>NZ_JYDG01000019.1:0-30403 GCF_003263545.1 Rahnella sp. AN3-3W3 | reverse complement strand
CCTTCGCAGGGGAGGGAGCTTAAGAGTATCAATCTAAACCAAGCACACCGCGCAGTTTAGCCAGATCTTCAGCCAGCGTGGTGATCGGGCCTTTCATGGCGTTACGGTCTGCATCGGACAGTTTTTCGTAGTTCTCGTAACCGTCTTTGGTTTTGTATTTATCCAGCAGGGAATCGACAGTTTTGAAGTTCGCGTCGATTTTATCCAGCAGCGGCTTGTCGGCTTTTTCCAGCAGCGGACGCAGCAGGTTGACGATTTTCTGCGCGCCGTCGAGGTTAGCGCGGAAGTCCCACAGGTCGGTGCGGCTGTAACGATCTTCTTCACCGCTGATTTTGCTGGCTGCCACTTCTTCGATAAGCCCTGCTGCACCGCCGACCACTTTACTCGGCGGGAAGGTCAGGTCAGTGATACGTTTTTGCAGATCAACCGTGTCGGTATACAGCTTGTCAGCAAAAGGCTCCGCGCCTTTGGTGGTTTTATCTGCGAAGAGGATTTTCTCCAGACGGTGGAAACCGGTGAAGTTTGGATCTTCCGCTTTTTTCTCGAAATCGTCTTCACGGGCATCAATGCTGCCGTCCAGATCTGAGAACAATTCCGCGATAGGCTCGATGCGCTCATAGTAAACGCGGGTGGATGCATACAGGGACTGCGCTTTCGCCAGGTCGCCTTTCTTAATGGCATCGGTGAACGCTTTGGTGTGGGAAACCAGTTCGCCAACCTGCTGAGTCACATACACTTTATATTCTGCAATCGGCCCGACCAGCGCCATCGCGTCCGGTTTAGCGGAAGCCGCCGCGCCTTCTGCGGTCACGGTCAGTTTGCCCTTCGGATTGCTCAGCAAGCCGCAGGTCATGTCATATTCGCCCGGCTCCAGATTGGCAGTCATTTTCTGAGTGAAGCCCGGCGCGACGTTTTCACGCTCTTCCACCACCATCACGCCTTTCAGAATTTCCCATTCCAGGTTCTTCTGGCTGTCGTTGTGGATAACAAACTGTGTTTTACCGGCCGGGACGCTGAGCGCCATCGGTTCACACTGTTTATCATTCACAGTAATTTTGACCTGACGAACGTCGGCTGCCAGTACGTTTGCGCTCAGCGCAAAAGCCGGCAGAGACAGCAGTGCAATCTGTAAAGCTTTACGGCGAAAATGTGGCATGTACAACTCCATGGCAAAGGCAAGGTGATGAAAAATCGATGAAATCAACGTGGTGTTTTTTGCCCGGCAGAGGCCGCGGCGGCCACAGAGGATTTTCCCTGAGGCATAAAAAAGAAGAACAGCGCCGGGATCAGGTACAGGAAATAGACCAGCACTTCGCTCACACTTGGCGCTTCCTGATAACCAAACATCCCTTCCAGCAAGGTGCCGAACAGGGAATGCGTGGAGAGCGTATTGCTTAAATCAAAAGCAATGTCCTGCAAACCGTTCCACAACCCCGCTTCGTGGAACGCGCGGATCGCACCCGCCGCCAGACCGGCCGCAACGAAGAGGATAAACAGGCTGGTCCACTTGAAAAATTTAGCCAGATGCAGTTTCACACCGCCGTAGTAGATGAGGAAACCCAGCACGATGGCCGCGCCCAGCCCCAGCATGGCGCCAATCGGCGCTGCGATTCCTACGTCTTGCTGGAAAGCCGCCAGCAGGAAAAACACCGATTCCAGGCCTTCACGCGCGACAGCAAAGAACACCATCGCCACCAGCGCCCAGCCCTGCCCGCGCCCGGAACTGAGCGCGTTATCAATCGCGCCTTCCAGATGCACCTTGATGGAACGCGACACTTTGCGCATCCAGAACACCATATAAGTCAGAATGCATACCGCGACCACGGCGACGATGCCTTCAAATAATTCCTGCTGCTTTTGCGGAAATTCACCGGTGGTGGCGTTGATGAACAGACCCAGCGCCAGACATAACGCCGCAGCAACGAACACGCCAATCCAGACCACACCGAGCCACTGCCCGCGTTGCGTCCGTTTTAAATAGCTGGCGATCAGGCTGACAATCAGCGCCGCTTCCAGCCCTTCGCGAAACATAATGAGAAACGGAACGAACATAGCGATAACTCCTGACCCCGTGAATCGGCAAAAACTGTAAGGGCTCTGTAAAGAAAAGTAAAAAGAAACGATAGTGATTATCATTCTTGCCAAAAGAAATACAAGAGGCAACCGACCCTTTTTTGCAGGCGTCCGTGGAAATGCGCATGAAATGACAGTGCGGGACTTTCTTTAATGAAACGTCTGGTGAAACACGTGATGTGAAGCGTGATGAAAAGTGTGGCGGGAGAGTCAGATAAACGGGGTCAGACGACCCCGTTCGGCATTGTTGTAACGGCTAAAAAATCGTTACGGCAAAATGTGTTACGGCTATAAAGGCCGCGTGTTAAATGGTGTTGTATTCTGCTTCCGCCGTCGTGAAACGCTCTTCCACCGCAGCAGAAGGTTTACGTCCCATCAGGCTGACAATCCAGATAGCCAGCGAGGCGAAGATAAAGCCCGGAATGATTTCATACAGTTCAGCCCAGCCGTATTGTTTCCACAAGATAACCGTGGCCGCACCGACGATCATGCCCGCGAGTGCGCCGTTACGCGTCATGCGTTTCCACATCACCGAAATCAGGATAACCGGACCAAACGCCGCACCGAAACCGGCCCACGCGTAACTCACCAGACCCAGCACCCGGTTTTCAGGATTGGCAGCCAGCGCAATCGCCACCAGCGCAACGACCAGCACCATCAGACGACCAATCCAGACCAGTTCACGCTGACTCGCGCCTTTACGCAGGAACGCTTTGTACAAGTCTTCGGTGATCGCACTCGAACATACCAGCAGCTGGCAGCTCAGGGTACTCATCACCGCCGCCAGAATGGCTGACAGCAAAATACCGGCGATCCACGGGTTGAACAGGATTTTCGCCAGTTCGATGAACACGCGCTCACCGTTTTGGGTCACGTTGCCCGCTTCACCCGGATTATTGCTGAAGTATGCAATCCCGAAGAAGCCCACTGCGATGGTGCCGGCCAGACACAGAATCATCCAGGTCATACTGATGCGACGTGCGCTGCGGATAGTGTGATGAGAATCGGCGGCCATGAAACGCGCCAGAATGTGCGGCTGACCAAAATAGCCCAGTCCCCAGCCCAGCAGTGACAAAATCGCCACCAGATTCATGCCCTTAAACATATCGGTGTACTCAGGGTTTTTGGCCTTGATCACCATCATCGAGGTATCAATGCCGCCCACGGCGAGGATAACGATCACCGGCGTGAGGATCAGCGCGAAAATCATCAGGCTGGCCTGCACGGTATCTGTCCAGCTGACCGCCAGAAAACCGCCGATAAAGGTATAAATGATGGTCGCTGCCGCACCGGCCCACAGCGCCGTCTGATACGTCATGCCAAAGGTGCTTTCAAACAGACGCGCACCGGCCACGATGCCGGAAGCGCAATAAATGGTGAAGAACACCAAAATCACGATTGCCGAGATAATACGCAGCAGCTTGCTGGAATCTTCAAAACGATGGGTGAAGTAATCCGGCAGCGTCAGTGCGTTGTTGTTGGCTTCGGTATGCACACGTAAGCGCCCCGCCACCAGTTTCCAGTTCAGATACGCACCGATCGTCAGACCAATCGCAATCCAGCTTTCGGAAATTCCGGAAATAAAAATTGCGCCCGGTAACCCCATTAACAGCCAGCCGCTCATATCAGAAGCCCCGGCTGAAAGCGCGGTGACCACGCTGCCTAAACTGCGTCCACCCAGAATATAATCATCAAAGTTTTTGGTTCGTAAATACGCGATGAGTCCTATCAAAATCATCCCGAAAATATAAACACAAAACGTCACCAGCATCGGTGTGTTCATTGTCATTCCATTCTCCACTTTCTTCTTATTTGCGATGTTGTCCGGCACCTGTCTGTCCTGACGCCCTTCTTATGAAAGACGGTCAAAAGCCTGCCGGGGCGAGATGATGGCTGAAACCGGCAAAGGTTTCAGCATTACTCTCCATATTTTTATCGTTACGCGTCATTAGTCAGCGTCTTAAGTAGGGTTGTTATTCAAAAATCCTGTCGTGCCGGATACTGGTTCAGCGGCAACGACTTTTCAATTGTTTTAACAATTTCGATACTTAAAATTCACTCTCCATCACAGTTATTTTGTATCCGGGTTGCACGTTGCAACTGCGTAAGTTGCACCCGCTGCAACCCTTCTGTTTAGCGTGATATCAGTCAGACAGGCTTTTCCAGACGCCGCATTTTGTTAAAAATGCCAAATAAATCACATCAGGCATACTTCGTGCATTAACAGGGTTGCACAAGGTTGCAACATAGAAGATATTGCTTGCCATAAAGATAATGAATTCACCTGAACCTTTTCATATGGAGTGGTTGCGCATGGGTATGACAACGATGGGCGTGAAGTTGGACGAGAGCACACGCGACAGGCTAAAAGAGGCGGCGCTTAAAATTGACCGCACGCCGCACTGGCTGATTAAACAGTCGATTTTTTCCTATCTGGAACGTCTGGAAAATGGCGATGCTCTGCCGGAGATCCCGGCGCTGAACGGCGCAACTGCCGGCGAAAGCGACGAGGCTGCCTTACCGGCGGTTCAGGAAACGCATCAGCCGTTCCTTGATTTTGCCGAGCAGATTTTACCGCAGTCAGTCAGCCGTTCCGCCATTACCGCCGCCTATCGTCGTCCCGAGCCTGAAGCGGTTTCTATGCTGCTGGAGCAGGCCCGTTTACCTGCCCCGCTTGGCGACGCTGCGCTGAAACTGGCCGCCGACATCGCCACAAAATTGCGTAACCAGAAGAGTGCAAACGGTCGCGCCGGGATGGTGCAAAGCCTGTTGCAGGAATTCTCCCTGTCTTCTCAGGAAGGCGTGGCGCTGATGTGTCTCGCCGAAGCTTTATTGCGTATTCCGGACAAACCAACGCGTGACGCGTTAATCCGCGACAAAATCAGCAACGGCAACTGGCATTCTCATCTGGGCCGCAGCCCGTCGTTGTTCGTCAACGCCGCCACCTGGGGTTTGCTGTTCACCGGTAAACTGGTGGCGACACATAACGAAGCCAGCCTGTCGACATCCCTCAACCGCATTATCGGTAAAAGTGGCGAACCGCTGATCCGCAAAGGCGTGGATATGGCGATGCGTCTGATGGGCGAACAGTTCGTGACCGGTGAAACCATCGCTGAAGCGCTGGCGAACGCGCGCAAACACGAAGAGAAAGGCTTCCGTTATTCCTACGATATGCTGGGTGAAGCCGCGCTTACGGAAAAAGATGCGCAGGCGTATTTACAGTCTTATCAGCAGGCCATTAATGCCATCGGTAAAGCGTCTAACGGTCGCGGCATTTATGAAGGCCCCGGAATTTCCATCAAACTTTCCGCCCTGCATCCGCGTTACAGCCGCGCGCAGTACGAACGTGTGATGGAAGAGTTATATCCGCGCCTGCTTTCCCTGACCTTGCTGGCGCGCAGTTACGACATCGGCATTAACATTGACGCCGAAGAAGCTGACCGTCTGGAAATCTCTCTCGACCTGCTGGAAAAACTCTGCTTCGAACCGGAACTGGCGGGCTGGAACGGCATCGGTTTCGTCATTCAGGCTTATCAGAAACGCTGCCCGATGGTGATTGATTATCTGACCAATCTGGCGCAGCGCAGCCGTCGTCGTCTGATGATCCGTCTGGTTAAAGGCGCGTACTGGGACAGCGAAATCAAGCGCGCGCAGGTGGAAGGTCTGGAAGATTACCCGGTGTATACCCGCAAGGTTTACACCGACGTTTCTTATCTGGCCTGCGCCCGCAAACTGCTGGCGGTGCCGAACCTGATTTATCCGCAGTTCGCGACGCACAACGCCCACACCGTGGCGGCCATTTATCAGCTGGCAGGTAATAACTATTATCCGGGTCAGTACGAGTTCCAGTGCCTGCACGGCATGGGAGAACCGCTGTACGAGCAGGTTGTCGGTAAGATTACTGAAGGCAAACTGAACCGCCCTTGCCGTATTTATGCACCGGTCGGCACGCACGAAACGCTGCTGGCGTATCTGGTGCGTCGTCTGCTGGAAAACGGCGCGAACACTTCATTCGTTAACCGTATCGCCGATGCCACGCTGCCGATTGAAGAACTGGTTGCTGATCCGGTGCTGGCCGTTGAAGCGCTGGCCGCCAGCGAAGGTCAGGTCGGATTGCCGCACCCGCGTATTGCCCTGCCGCGAAATCTTTACGGCAGCTCTTATGGTACAGCACGCGTGAACTCCGCCGGTCTGGATATGTCCAGCGAGCACCGTCTGGCTTCCCTTTCCAGCGCCCTGCTGCAAAGTGCCAGTCATCCGGTGAAAGCCCAGCCGATTATCGATGCCCAAACTGACGACGGCGAGTTCCTGCCGGTGCGCAACCCGGCGCAAAACAGCGACATCGTCGGATACGTGCGCGAAGCCACCGAAGCTGAAATCAGCCGTGCGCTGGACGCTTCTGCCGCCGCCGGTGCCATCTGGTTTGCGACGCCTCCCGAAGAGCGTGCCGCAATCCTGCAACGCGGTGCAGAACTGATGGAAGCTCAGCTGCAAAACCTGCTTGGCGTGCTGGTGCGTGAGGCCGGAAAGACCTTTAATAACGCCATCGCCGAAGTGCGTGAAGCTGTGGACTTCCTGCATTATTACGCCGGTCAGATCCGTGAAGATTTCGCTAACGACACCCACCGTCCGCTGGGGCCGGTGGTGTGTATCAGCCCGTGGAACTTCCCGCTGGCCATTTTCACCGGTCAGATTGCGGCGGCACTTGCTGCCGGTAACAGCGTGCTGGCAAAACCGGCGGAACAAACGCCGCTGATTGCTGCATTAGCCGTGGGCATTCTGCATGAAGCCGGTGTTCCGGCTGGCGTACTGCAACTGCTGCCGGGTCAGGGTGAAACCGTCGGTTCGCAACTGGTAAATGACGAACGCGTGCGCGGCGTGCTGTTTACCGGCTCGACAGATGTCGCAGGTATCCTGCAACGCAACATTGCCGGTCGTCTGGATCCGCAGGGGCGCCCGACGCCGCTTATCGCCGAAACCGGCGGTCTGAACGCGATGATTGTCGATTCCTCCGCACTGACCGAACAGGTGGTGACGGATGTGGTTGCCTCGGCATTCGACAGTGCCGGTCAGCGTTGTTCCGCCCTGCGCGTATTGTGTATTCAGGACGACGTAGCCGATCACACGCTGCAAATGCTGCGCGGTGCGATGGCGGAATGCCGCATGGGCAATCCGGAACGTCTGTGTACCGATATCGGCCCGGTGATCGACGCCGAAGCCAAAGCGGGTATCGAAAAACACATCGATGCGATGCGCGCCAAAGGCCGCACCGTGTATCAGGCGTCGCAGGAATTTGCCGCCGATCAGCAGGAATGGCCGCACGGCACCTTCGTGAAACCTACGCTTATCGAGCTGGAAAGTTTCGATGAGATGAAGAAAGAAATTTTCGGACCGGTACTGCACGTGGTGCGTTATGCCCGTCAGGATCTGGATAAGCTGATCGGTCAGATTAATGCGGCCGGTTACGGCCTGACGCTGGGTATTCATACCCGCATCGATGAAACCATTCATCGTGTCACGCAGCAGGCGCACGTCGGCAATATGTACGTGAACCGCAATATGGTCGGCGCAGTGGTTGGCGTGCAGCCGTTCGGTGGCGAAGGATTGTCGGGCACGGGCCCGAAAGCCGGGGGGCCGCTGTATCTGTATCGCCTGCTGAGCAGCCGTCCGCAGGATGCCGTGCAGCAAACGTTGCTGCGTCAGGACAGAGAGCTGCCGCTGGATACGTCCGTACGCGAAGCGCTGCTGGCACCGCACCGCGCCCTGCAACAATGGGCAACGGAGCAGAAACATCGCGAGGAGTTAGTGGCAGTTTGCGAGCGGTTCGCGCACACCAGTCAGGGCGGCACATTGCGCACCCTGCCGGGGCCGACCGGCGAACGTAACACTTACGCATTGCTGCCGCGTGAACGTGTTCTGGCGCTGGCCGATAATCAGGAAGATGCGCTGACCCAGCTGGCGGCAGTAACTGCTACCGGTTGCCGCATTCTGTGGCCGGATGCACCGCTGCAACGCGACCTGTTCAATACCCTGCCGAAAGCCGTGCAGGAACGCGTTGATTTCACCAAAGACTGGCAGAACGACGCGCTGGTGTTTGATGCGGTGATTTATCACGGTGACGCCGATCAGCTACGCGAACTGTGTCAGACCATTGCCCAGCGTTCCGGGCCGATTATCTCGGTACAGGGTTTTGCGCGTGGGGAAGACAACATCCTGCTGGAACGTCTGCTGCATGAGCGTTCATTAAGCGTGAACACGGCGGCGGCGGGCGGGAATGCCAGCCTGATGACCATCGGCTAACCACGGGTAAAACATCAGGAAAAACTGACGTGCTCCTTCCGCTGATTATTGCGGCAGGAGCACGGTTTTTAGTACCGGAACTGCGTTCTGAGCCCTGCTCCGGTGGCGATTTGCCAGCCGGTAATGGTGTAAACCGAAAGGCGTTCGATCAGTCCGACCGGTAAAATATCCAATAAAACAGCAACAGATAACCGGATATTTACTCCTTGCTCACCGTATCAAGATACAGCTGACTGCCCGCCACGTTCTGGCTCGCGCCCTTCACGTTGTCGCGGATTGCCACCAGCAATTTGCTCTGCAACGCCACCACGAACGGTGAACTTTTTTGCAGCTCACGCTGTAAATCGGCGTACAGCGCCTTGCGTTTTTCCGGGTCAGATTCTGCGGCAGCGGCGCGTGTCTGTTTGCTGATTTCCGGGATCACCCACTGAATACGCTGAGCCAGCGTTTTCGGGCCATTCGGCACGTTATACGCAAAGGTGCTGGCGTTGGTATTCGGATCGAGATAATCCGCGCCCCAGTAGGTGAAGATGGACTGGAATTTGTGCGCCCGCATACGGGTCAGCACGTCGCTTTCTACCAGCGGATGCACCACTAAACTGATGTCAGCTTTGGCAAAACTGGCCTGTAATGCCTGCGCGATATCAGAATATGGCGGCTGGTTTATGACGATTAAATCGATTTTAGTGCCCGGCGCGATACCGCCTTTGCTGAGAATGGCTTTGGCTTTCGCCACATCATATTTAAACGGCTGGTCATCAATGGCACCGGCCAGACCGTCAGGCAGGAAGGTCTGATGAATACCGTACTGGCCTTTGAGCAGGTCAGTCGAAATCCCCTGATAATCCACCAGCCAGCGGGCGGCTTCCCATAATGCCGGATTTGCCAGCGCTGGTTGTGCGGTATCGCCGACGTTAAACGCCAGATAGAACACTTTTGCCGCCGGGAACTGCGCGACATGCACGCCCTTCTCTTTTTGCAGCGAGCTGAACTGGTCTGCCCCCAGATCATACGCGACGTCCGCATCTCCGTTCAGCACCAGCAACCGGCGGGTGGACGGGTCACCGACGTTTTTAAACAGCACGTTTTCAAGTTTGGCTAAAGGCTTCGCATTCTGATTTCGCTTGAGGATTAACGCCTCATGAGGCACATAGTTGCGCACCTCAAACGGACCGCTACCTGCTGAACGCGAACGCAGCCAGCTGTTGCCGAAATCGTTCTGTTCGGCATGTTCTTTCAGCAGTTTACTGTCCACGATACCGGCGACAGGGGCGGATAAGATACTCAGCACTAACCCGCTGCCGATATCGGCAGGCCAGCTGAGCTGCACTTTATCGTCGCTCAGTTTTTTCAGATTGCCGTCGACGTTCTCCGGCGTCCAGCCCAGTTCCCCCAGAATAAATGACGGGCTTTTATTGAGTTTGACCACGCGGGTAAACGAGTAAATCACGTCGTCTGCGGTCAGCGGATTGCCGCTGGCAAATTTCTGGCCGGGCTTGAGGGTAAAGATCAGGCTGTGTCCGTCCGGCCCCGGCTGCCAGCTGGCGGCAGCATCGGGATCCAGCTTATCAGGATGCTGACGGTCAGACGCCACCAGCTGCTGATACAGATTGACCAGATTACCGGAGCTGACCGTTTCAAAACTTTCAGCCGGATCCAGGCTGATAATACCTTCGAGAGAACCGGCCACCACCAGCGTATCCGCAGGCGTTGCGGCGTCCACGCGGGTAACCGCCATCATGAGCAAAAATAACAGGGAAGGAACACGGACTTTCATTGAGGTCATACTCCACAGGTGAAAAGGCAATTTTTTCGAGTGTAGAGTGTCGGCGGCACCGCCAGAACCATGAAATAACGCTATGTATTTCAGGAAAATAGATTAAGACGCTGGATTACGAAAACAGAACCGGGAATGAAGGATTGTACCAACGGGATATGTGGCGCACCGCAATACGCCCTAAGTTATTGTGCCCTGCCTTACTGATAGTTCACGATCACCTGATTGCTTACCACCCGCAGCGGCGTATTCAGCGCACCGGAACCGGGCACGAAATACACGAATCTCAGCGGGGAAATGGCGGCCTGACCGTAAAAGGATTTCGTCATTCCGCCTTCGGCATCCAGCATCACGCAGTGATTTTGCGTATTACACAACTGCACCTGTAAGCCCGCCGGTCTTGCGCCGAACAGTTCATATTTCCAGCTGATGCTGGTGATGGTCGCTGACGTCCGCTGTCTGACGGGCGCGGAGCGGGTCGCAACCAGTGCCGCCGAGGACATCATCACACCGCGATTTTGCAGCGTGACGCCGTGGCGGGTGTCAGACCATGAGCCTGTCGCGGCCATCGCAGACAGACTCAGTGTTCCCAGCAGCAACATCACCAGGCGGCGCATATTATTCCCCGCCGATGGTGGCAGTCATACGGATCTGACGGCTGTCGGTCATTTCCAGATTCGACATCACCACGATATTTGGCAGCGAACGGCGCAGGAAGCGCGACAACAGCGGACGCAGCGCATGATTGACCAGCAGAACCGGCGGTGCGCCAAGCATATCCTGACGCTGTAACGCGGCTTCGGATTGGGTCAGCAACCGTTCGGCCAGCCCCGGCTCGAGGCCTCCCCCGCTTTGTAAGGCCTGTAAGAGCAGGCGTTCCAGCGAGGTATCAAGGCCGATGACCTGCACTTCGCCATTACCCGGGAACCATTGCTGAGTGATGGCTCGTCCCAGCGCAACACGGACCACGGACGTCAGTTCATTCGGATCCGGCTGATTCGGCGCGTACTCTGCCAGCGTTTCAACGATGGTACGCATGTCGCGGATAGAGACCCGCTCGGAGAGCAGATTCTGCAACACTTTATGCATGTTGGTCAGGGAAATGACGCCCGGAATGAAATCTTCCGTCAGCTTCGGCATTTCTTTGGTGACGCGCTCCATCAGTTCCTGCGTTTCCTGACGGCCAAACAGTTCTTTAGCGTGCAGGCTGATCAGGTGATTGAGGTGCGTCGCGACTACGGTACTGGCTTCCACCACGGTGAAGCCCTGAATTTGTGCCTGTTCGCGCATGGCGGGTTCAATCCACACCGCCGCCAGCCCGAATGCCGGATCCACCGTCGGTTCGCCCGGCAGTTCGCCAATCGCGCTGCCCGGGTTAATTGCCATCCAGCGCCCCGGATGTGCGGTGCCGGTGCCAATTTCCACGCCTTTCATCAGAATGCGATAGCCCGCTGGCGGCAGTTCGAGGTTGTCGCGGATATGAATGACCGGCGGCAGATAGCCCATTTCCTGCGCGAATTTCTTACGGATACTGCGGATACGTCCCAGCAGCTCGCCGTTCTGCGCAAAATCCACCATCGGGATCAGGCGGTAACCCACTTCCATCCCCAGCGGATCCTCAAGCTGCACGTCCTGCCAGCTGGCTTCCACCATCTGTTTGCCGCTTTCAGCCGCCGCCGGAACGGCTTCTTTCGCCTGAGGTTTTTTCTGCTCCTGTCCGCGCGTCCACCACGCCAGTGCTAACAGACCGGCAGTAAACATCAGGAACACCAGGTTTGGCATTCCCGGCACCATACCGAGCAAGCCCAGAACACCGGCGCTCAGCATCATTACGCGTGGATTGCGGAACAGCTGGGTGACCATCTGCTCGCCGACGTCTTCGTTGGTACCGACGCGGGTGACGATAACACCGGCAGCGGTGGAGATAACCAGCGCCGGGATCTGCGCGACCAGACCGTCACCGATGGTCAACAGGGTGTAGCTTTCCGCCGCATGACCGAGATCCATACCGTGTTGCAGCACACCGACCAGCAGGCCACCGACCACGTTAATGATCATGATCATCAGACCGGCAACGGCGTCACCGCGCACGAATTTACTCGCACCGTCCATCGAACCGTAGAAGTCCGCTTCCTGCGTCACGTCGCTGCGGCGTTTTTTCGCTTCGTCTTCACCAATCAGACCGGCGTTAAGATCCGCGTCGATTGCCATCTGTTTACCCGGCATCCCGTCGAGCACGAAACGCGCACCCACTTCGGCGATACGTCCGGCACCTTTGGTGATAACCATGAAGTTGATCAGCACGAGGATGATAAACACCACAATACCGATGGCGAAGTTCCCGCCGACCAGGAAGTGGCCGAAGGCTTCGATGACCCGTCCTGCTGCTGCGCCGCCGGTGTGACCTTCCATTAAGATCACACGCGTCGAGGCCACGTTCAGCGACAGACGTAATAAGGTGGAAAACAGCAGAATGGTCGGGAACGCGGCGAAGTCCAGCGTACGCTGGGTGAACATCGCCACCAGCAGCACCATGATGGAAAGTGCAATGTTGAAGGTAAACAGCAAGTCGAGGATGAACGGTGGCAACGGCAGCACCATCATCGACAGGATGATCAGGATAAGAATGGGGCCTGCCAGCACCTGCCATTGTCCGGACTTAAAGTTGGCGGGTAAACGCAGTATCGCGGCCAGATTAGCCATGGGTATCACTCTCTCCTGCTGCAAAATCCAGGCCGTCAGGCACTGGCAAATGTTGAGGTTTTTTCGGGATCAGACCACCTTCACGCTTCCAGCGTTTGAGCTGATAAACCCAGGCCAGCACTTCCGCCACAGCCGCATATAATGCCGCCGGGATCTGCTGACCAATGTCACTATGCCGGTAAAGCGCACGTGCCAGAGGCGGCGCTTCCAGCATCGGGATTTTGTGTTCGGCACCGAGTTCTTTAATGCGCAGCGCCACTTCACCTGCACCTTTCGCCAGAACCTTCGGCGCACTCATTTTGTTTTCGCTGTACTGTAACGCCACGGCGTAGTGCGTCGGGTTGGTGACAATCACGTCAGCTTTCGGCACATCGGCCATCATGCGGCGTTTTGCCATGGCACGTTGCTGCTGACGGATACGCCCTTTCACGTGCGGGTCGCCTTCCTGACTTTTATGTTCGTCACGGATATCCTGCTTACTCATGCGCAGTTTTTTTCAGGTTGCTCCAGATTTGCCAGAACACGTCGAATCCGACCATCGGCGTCAGTCCGAGTACCACCATCAGTCCGCAGAACACCACCATGTTCAGTGCTTCACCGAGCGCCGGGATGGTCGGTTGCGCCAGCAGGCGCATCATATCCGGCCATTTATGCCACAAATACAATCCGGCGACGGTGCCCACCAGTAACGCTTTGAGGATGGCTTTCAGCAGTTCGGCCAGCACCTGTCCGGAGAATAAACGTTTAAAACCTGCAATCGGATCCATCCGGCTGAATTTGAATTCAAAGGATTTACCGCTGAACATCAGGCCGCCGAGCAGTAACGGTGCAGCAAGGGCGATCAAAATCAGACCGCCGATCACCGGCAGTAACGCCCAGACCGCACGTCCTAGCAACGTCGCCATCTGCTGCAAAACCTGACGGTCATCGCTGACCATGCCGTGATCGAATTTCAGCCCCTGAGAAATCATCACGCCAAGCTGGCGAGCCATCGATTCACCGGACATCCACAGCAACGTTAAACCGCCGCCGAGCATCAGAACGGAAGTCAGTTCGCGCGAGCGCGGGATTTGCCCTTCTTCACGTGCTTTTTCAAGCCTGTGTGCGGTGGGGGCCTCACTTTTTTCGAGATCGCTTTCTTCAGCCACCGGCGGTTCCTGTCAGCATTTACCCGGCGCATAAAAACGCGACAGGCACAATTTCAGGCTTAGCATGACAAACATCAGCAGGTTTGATGGGGAGAACAAAGGGAGGTTTTGAGGTCTTTTCCCTAAATCAAACGGGACGGCGTGCCTGGTTCAGGAAAGTGAAAATAGCGTAGGGTGCTGAGTCGTCGCCGGTAAAATTTACATTTGGCTATTTTGTGACAATCACGAAAATATCATCGCGCCGGACGCTTATGATTTACCCGCCAGTCAGACGGGGCACGCCTAATAGGAATAATCCTGGGATCCTCTAAGATTGATAAACAAAACAATTAATTATGGGGCCTGTTTAAATAACTTTTAAATTAAACAACGCAGGCAGAAAAACTAATTTCATGCATAATGATTTCCTTATTACATTATATTTTTGGGATCTAAATCCCGAAATTTAATTACATAAGCCGGCGAATAATACATAGTCTGAATAATTCATTTGCTGAATGTATAATCTAATGCTTAAATAGCTCACCATCGCGTATGAAGCACAACAACCTGTAAAATAAAAGAATTGCTCAAAGGATTAGGACAATGGCAGGGAGAAAATATCTCACTCATTTGGAAATTGAGAAACTGGTCGCCGCAACTGCGGTCGGAAAGAACGCAGTCAGAGATAAATGCATGTTATTAATGTGTTTCATTCATGGCCTTCGCGTCAGTGAATTAACAAAGTTACGGGTAAACGACATTGAGCTGGCAACGAATATAATTCACATATCCCGGCTGAAAAATGGTTTTTCGGTTCATCACCCGTTACAAATCCGCGAGGTAAAGGCAATTAAAGACTGGCTGAAAGTCCGTTCGCAATATCTTGATTCAGACACTGAGTGGTTATTTCTCTCACGACACGGTGGTCAGATCTCCCGCCAGCAGATCTACCGTTTAATACGCAACTATGGAAAACAAGCCGGTATCAATGTCAATGTTCATCCTCATATGCTCCGCCATGCCTGCGGGTTTGCGCTGGCAGATAAAGGATGTGACACCCGGCTGATTCAGGATTATCTCGGTCACAGAAATATTCAAAATACCGTTATTTATACGGCAAGTAATGCAGAGCGGTTCAGGGCCATCAATATTTAGCCGTATTGATCTGCGCCCCAAACGGAAATGCCCGCTTTAATTATGAAGGGGCATTTCCCCCCGCCCGTCGGCCTCTCCCCTTCACGGCCTGTTCATCACCTTTTTGAAGACTTTTTTTAAGACCTGTTTTTTAGCACATGTTTTTCAACATCAGGAACAGCTCGGAATCGGTTTTCACTCCCAGCTTACGCATCGCATTGCATTTGTGCGCACTGATGGTTTTGATGCTCAGCTGCTTAGCTTGCGCAATTTCACGCAGATCCATGCCGTTATAAAGATGTCGCAGCACCTCAGTTTCGCTTCGCGTGATCCGCGCGGAAACCTGAATGTTTTGCTCAGTCAGACGCACCAGGTCGCAACAGATCCGCGGGCTTAAAACGCGCTTTCGGGCAAATGCCTGTCTGAAATAATCCTCTGTGTCGCTCAGCGATTCACCGCGTGCAATCAGACTGATATTGCGCTGGTTTACCAGCTTACGCAGTTCGTTGCCGTTATGGCAAAGCGTATAGACCACCATATTCAGACGGGGAAATTGCTCACTGAGATTTAGCAGAATATCCAGCCCCTGGTGCAGGTTTTCCTGCGCGCTTTGCAGATCCGTCACCAGAATATCCACGGACTGATACATCAGGGCTTCTGAGATTTTCTCCAGACATGTCTCTTTCACGCGGATATCGCAGCCGCTATCAATGGACTTGATCAGTGATGACAGCCCGGAGAGCGTCAGCGGCTGGCTGTCCATCAGCGCCACGGCGCGGGTCGATGTATGAGTATGATGCATAACTCTCTTGCTCCTTGCTGCCGGGCGTCATTTCCCGGCACCGTTCCATTTGCGGATGCCCTTTTGCCACCGTGATTAATGGCTGGCAGCCGGACCAATCTTCGCCATCCATGTGCCCTGGGCAAAGAGTTCACTGTCATTGTGAAAACCCAGTTTCATCATCGCATTACGCTTATGCGTGCTCACCGTGCGGATATCGCGATGCAGCGTCTGTGCGACGCTCGAAACGCTCATGCCCGAGAAAAGACAGGTCAGCACCTCCAGTTCACGGGCGGTGAGTGCCGGGTTTTTCATCGCGGTGGTCGTCACCAGCCTCTTTGCTTTCGGGCTCAGCCACTGTTCCCCGCCGGCCATCACGTCAAAAACACATTGCACCAGGGCCAGCTCCGGCTCGTGTTTAAGCAACACACCGTTGGCCGGAGAGGACGCCAGCAGTTCCAGCACGCGGTGATCGCTGAAATCAGTACAGATGATGATTTTCATCTCCGGATGTGAATCTTGCAGATGAGCCAGCAAACGCAGGCCATCAAGCACCGATTCCTTTTCGCCGCAGATGTCCATGATAAGCAGTGCCGGCAGTGAGCGGGCAATGGCTGCCGGAATTCCCGCAAGGCGTTGTACATAATTGACGGATTTTGTGATGCCGCAGGAACCGGTCAGTACACGCTTCATGCCCAGAGCAGTAACGGGACAAGCGTCCATAATCAGTACGCCTTCCGCCGGTAAATTTGGGCGGAAAGCGTCAGGGGTAACATGACCCGGCGTGAGGTTTTCGACACTGTTCATCATAGCTTCCTTGTTTTTCAGTCACATTCCCGACAGGGACATAATCCGGTACAAAATCCTTGTTTTCCTCAGTTGCTGAGCGTTCGGCTTACTGGTAGGTAAACGTGACTTGCACGCTGCCGACAATCGTCCCCGGCGTCACCTTCCCCTGCGCGCTGTACGCCCGGGCGCGCATATCGAACGTGGTACTGCGGGTGGCGGTGTCAATGTTCTGAACTTTCTGCGCCGCGTTTCCCAGTGCCGTACCGTCGCTGGTTTGCAGCTGAATTTGCACCTGCGTGGCGCTGCCGGTGTTGGCGTACATGTCGCTTTCAGTCTCATCCGGTGTCCCGTTGACGGTCATGGTGGCTTCTGAGGTCGAGGCCGGACACGCCGTCAGCGCAATCGAGAAAGGTTTCCAGTCTGATGATGAGCCGGCCTCTGCCATCGAGGAGGCCAGAATCTTCTGCCCCAGATCCACATTCATTCCGCCGGAAGGCAGGCTGATCGTGCACGGCGACGCTTTAATATTACCGGTGATATTCAGCACGGTGTCCGCGCTGGCGGGTTGCCACAGCGTGCTGGCCGTCAGCCCCAGTCCAAGCGCCAGAAACAGCGCCGGTGCTTTTCCCTTAGTGATTACAAATGCCGTTAAGCCTTTCATCATGGTGATATTCCTTTACCGGTCACGTCCCGGAATTACTGTATTTCTGCGCGGATAGTCGCGGTGGCGGTGAAATCACCGGTGCCAGGCTCTTTGCCACTGGTGTTAATCGGAAATAAGTTAATCTGCGACGTGCCCACCTGAGAGGCGTAATCCATCGTCAGCGGTAAGCGGCCGCTGAGCGGTGCCACGGTGGCGCCCGCGCTGTCCTGGATCCTGACACCCACATCGGCGTTAGTGGTCGAGAGTGCGGTCGGATCATTGGCATCCGGCGTTCCCTGGAAAGAGAGGCTGACATTAACGCCTTCGGAAATATTGGTGCAGGCCACGTTGAAATTGACGTTTTTCGGCGAGAAGTTTTTCGCCATCTGACCTTTGGTGGCGATATCGCCCGACAAGATGTCGCCAAACGGTACCGTGATCACGCCACCGCCATTGATAACGCACGACTGTGGCACCGTCACTGTGCCGCTCATCCAGACGGTCGAGACAGGAACGGCAGACTGCGTCGTCGCATCAGAAGCGATATACACATCCACGACTTTGGTCAGCGGAATGGTTTGAACACCGACAAAAGGCCGGCGGAAATAGAGTGAAATGGTGCCGCGGGCGCCGGTGGCATAAGGATATCGGGCGCAGCTGGTGGCGGTATTCTGGTTACTGACACTGGTGAACGGCGTCGATTTATAATCGCCAAATCCCCCGGCGATATAAACCTGACTGGCCACGGCCAGAAACTCGTTGATACTGTAATAATTCAGGTTACCGTCGGTGTACGCCAGCCCGGTATCCGGTACTTTTGCGGTCACATAACCCCCGACGTAGCTGCCGGTGCAGGAACAGGTCACATTGTAGTTACCGCTGAGGTTCCACTGATAGGCGTTGTTAACGATCTTTCCGGCCGTGTTTTGGGTCGGGTCAGTTAACAAATAACTCATGTTGAACGTATAGGATTTTGTCCCGTCCGTCGGGGCGCAGTCACCTGCCTGCGCATTGGCGCTCAACATGCCACCGGCCAGCATCAGCCCGAACAATGCGCCCTTCTTACCCCCGGACACGCGGCGGAGGATTGGCTGGCGTGGTGAAGTCACGTCTGTTGATAATTGATTCATACGATCGGTCATGTCCATGTTCCGCCTTACCGGCAGTCTCCGTTAATAAGTTGAATACCCGACGTGGCCGGTTGTTCAGGCAGGCGATAGTTCACCTGACAGGACTGCGCCGCTGAATTACCCCATTTCACTGTCAGCGTGCCGCTGTCGGACATGCCTGACAGATAAACCTGGCCGCCGTCCCCGACAATGCTGCTGTTCTCCTTGTCCCCGTTGTTCACGCCTGCGGTGGCACCAAATGGCACCGGCTCGCCGTTGGCGCGGGTCAGTGTCATCAGCACGCGCTGGCCGATGTTCGGATCAAAGTCCGCACGCACCACCGCGCCACGCGTCGGGATCACCGTGGTACTGGTCAGCGTCATATCGACGTCGTCCGGCAAGGTTGAGGTATCAAGGGAAATCTGGTTACGCCGGTACGCCGTGGCGTAAGGCACCACCGCATAGCCGCGCCAGTCGGTTTTAACCCCGGTATTGCTGGCGATGCTGACATCGTCGGCGCCCGGCGCTTTCACCAGCACCACCGTTTCACTCAGCGGTTGCGAGAAGGTGACGCCATTTTCGTGCAGTAAAATGCCGCCCTGCAGACCGTAATCCATACGGCGCTGGCTGCGGTCGTAGCCGTAACCGGCATTCACTTCGCCGTATCCGCCTTTATAGTCGGCGCTGGCATAGCCGTTCGCACCCTGCCCCTGCGTGGTGTAACCCTGACTGATGTTGTAATTCAAATTGTCGTCACGCAGCGCCGTACCGCTCAGGCCGACGTTATGCGAAGTATTGCCGTTTTTACTGCTGTTGAGGTTATAGGTGGCGTAACTGCCCGGCAGCCATTTGCTCAACGGCACGCTGATATTGACGGCCACAATCTGATCGGTGTAATAGGTCCGGTTGCCGTTGCTGTCCGTGCCATTGCGGTTATAGGTGTAGTTAACCCCCCAGGAAATGCCTTCCCAGGTGTTGTTGTAACCCACGCTGCCCGACTGAGTTGACCGGTTATTATTCCAGTATTCTTCTTTCACCAGACTCAGCGAAAGCGCACCGCCCTTTTCCCACAAGTTCTGGCTCAGGG
The DNA here is from genome assembly GCF_003263545.1 of Rahnella sp. AN3-3W3. NCBI lineage: Bacteria > Pseudomonadati > Pseudomonadota > Gammaproteobacteria > Enterobacterales > Yersiniaceae > Rahnella > Rahnella sp. AN3-3W3. The sequence continues at coordinate 10,877 of NZ_JYDG01000019.1, read as the reverse complement.
TCAGTTCAGCACGGCTTTTCTTGTGATCGCTGTAATATCCGCTGCCGCCGGAGTAGCTTTCCAGCGCTTCCTGCAAGGTGTAAAAACCGGCGGTGGAATAGCGGTAGCTGGCCAGGCTAAAGTTGGTGCCTGACTCAACAAAGCTTTTGCCGTAGCGCAGACGGTAAGACTGACCGCTGTCTTTTGGCGCGTCTTCCTGTTTGGTCCAGGCCTGCGTCACGTCAGCGGAAAGCGCACCGATGCTGCCGAGGTTTTGACCCAGCCCCATCGCCACCGACTGGTATTTGCTGGCCGCCTGCAAGCCGCCATACACCGTCGCACCGTGCGATAAACCATAAATCGCGGTGCCCTGAGTGAATGGCGTCTTTTCGACGTTATCGTTATACGAGCGGTACTGACCGCTGGTGAAGCTGTATTTCAGATGTCCTTCGCGCTGAAGCACAGGCACCGACGCGAAAGGCACCACCATGTTTCGCTCACTGCCATCGGCTTCTTTAATCGTCACATTCAGGTCGCCGCTGCCCGCTGTCGGATAGAGATCTGAAATGGCAAAAGGCCCGGCAGGCACGTAACTCTGGTAGATGACATACCCGTTCTGCCGGATGGTGACCTGCGCATTACTGTTGGCAATGCCACGCACCACCGGCGAATAGCCTTTCATGCTGTCCGGCAACATGTCGTCGTCGGAAGCCAGCTGTAAACCGCGAAACGGCACCGTATCGAACACTTCGGTCGGCGAGTTACTGTCGCCTAACGTCAGCTGACTCCGCAGCGTCTGGATATCACGTTGCAAATAGGTGTTGATGGAATCCCAGTGGTCAGTGCCTTTGCTGTCGCGGTTCCAGGTGGAATAGTTACGCAAACGCCAGACACCCAGATTCGCCCCGGAACGCAGATTCAGGTAATAGGTATTGCTGTTACGCGTGTCGTTTTCCCGCGCTTCAGTGTTCGCACCGCTGAAGCTGTAGTTCATCAGCAGCGCAGGAATACCCGGATCCCATTTGTCAGGAGACACGTAACCGCGCGCCTGCGAATTCAGCGCCGCCTGGGGAATGCTCAGATCCAGCCGTTGCTGATCGAAGCGGAAAGCAGCAGAAGACTGCGCTATCGCACCGGTAAAATTGGCACACTCGTCTGTCGCCTGGATGCCGGGGAACATGCCAATCTTCACGCCCATATCCCGCAGCAGTTCGCCGCTCAGGCAGGGCTGCAGGCTTTGTTTACCCGCCGCATCCGTCGTCAGGGTAAATTTAACGTCGCGGGTATCGACCTCTGAACCATTCAGATAAATATCAACACGATAAGTGCCTGGCGGCTGTAAATCCCCCTCTTCGAAAATCGACAGATCCGCATTTCCCTGTGCAGGATTATCGATTTCCAGTAAGGCCGGGTTGAAATATTCCGCTGCGCTGGCCAGATGCGTTCCGCCCATTAACATTGCTATCTGGCACGACACCAGCCAGGCAAGCCGGGAACGCGTAAAACCGGCCGAATGATGACTTTTCGTTTTGTTCTTCATTGTGTTAATTCCATGTTGCAACGCAGCCAGAATTTCTGGCGCTACTCCCTCGCCTTTCTTGTTTACCGCCGTGACAGACTTCTGCTGGTCATTAATTCAGGTCAGAGACTGGCAATAAAAGGTTTGCTGGTGCCGCCGTAATCGTTGATGAATTGCCAGCTCAGTGAGCCGCCGGTGACGCCAGCCGGTAAGTCAAAAGTGGCATCAGACTGCGGTGCGACCATGGTGACGTTCTTCATCGCGCTGCCATTGATTTTCACGTTGAAGAAAGTGATGTAATGCGCCGACGGATTGGTCACCTGAATGCGGTTACCAGTGCGTTTCCATGTCAGCGTTTTAGCGGACTCTTCCAGCGTACTTTTCACGCCTGACGGGCGAAAAATCAGCTTGATGCGCGTTTTCACGGCAATCTGCAGGGTGTTTTCCCGCTTCTCTGCGGAAGGAATCGATTTGATATTCAGCCAGTACAGTGACTCTTTGGTCTCAGGCAAGTCACCGCCCGCACGCACTACACGCAGAATGTTTTGCTGATTACCGTCAAGGCGGAATAAAGGTGGCGTCACGATGAACGGCGCTTTGTCAGCCGGTGCTGTTTTGCCGTTTTCAGCGCCATCCACCCAGGACTGGATCAGATAAGGCGTTTTATCGGGGTTACTGATATTGATGGAGGATTCTTTCTTGCCGCCGTCATAGATGAGACGCGTGCCGCCGACCACGACACCCGCCTGTGCGGCCATGCCGAAGGTCATTAATAATGCTGCCACCGCTGTAGCGCGCCATGTTTTCATGGTGTCCCTGCCTGTCTTAACCATTCAAATAGACCAGGGGCATGCACTCCCCTGGTCTGACTTAATTCAACTGAAGCGAATCAAAAGGCTTATTGATAAACCACGGTGAACTGAGTCACGCCGTTTGCATCACCCACCGTGACTGAGTCAGTCAGGGAGATGTAACGGGCGCTGAAGTCCAGGTTGTTAGGACCGGTGCTGACCAGCGGATAAACAGAGGAGTCTTCGTACAACGGAACCACTTTGTTCTGGTTGTCAGAAATCTGAATACCTACGCCTGAAGCAGTGCTGTCACCGGCAGTCAGCGCCAGCACGGTGTTGTCACCAGAAACCTGAGTACCGTCGAAACGCACGGTCGCACCGGTCACGGTGTCAGGGCAGTCGGTCAGAACTAAAGTGAATTTTTTGGCAGCGGCCAGTGAACCCGCAACAGGGAACGCGGTACGGGCGATATTACCCAGGAAGACATCCTGGTTTTGAGAAGCAGTATCGATCGTACAAGCCGCATCTGTGATAGTGCCAGTGAAGTTAACGGCGCCATCTGCTGCAAAAGCAGAAGAAGCGAATACAGAAGAGGCGACCAGGGCAACAGCAAGAAGATTCTTTTTCACGAAATTTTTCCTATTAACATAATGCACATCGAAACACCTTTCCCGGTGTCCGAATTAGTTTTGACAAAACCATCTGTCATTCCTTTATTTAGTTCATGAGGTTCCACCCCACTTAATAAGCCGCCGGACGGGTTTAACCCCGAAACCCAAACGATTCATTTTGAACTAAAGTGACTCCTTTGGTTTATTGTGCTAAATAGTGAATATCGTGAAGAATTTAATTCTTTAAAATGATTAATTTATGAAATTAAACTGAAGTATTGACAGGGGGAATGAGAATGGCGTGAGAAATCAAGCGAAGAGAATATAAGAAAAAACCGAGAGACTTCCGGTGTACTGAAATAACAAATTAACTTTTAAGTAATTGAATTTATTAATATTTAAATAAACTTCTGCGGAGGGGTGCACTCAGTATTGACAGAAATTTACCGGCTGATTAGAGTATGCTCCAATTTAGTTCAAAATGACTCCATTGAAACAATTAATTACAGGTTAACTACCAGACTTCTTTAAATCTTTTGGCGTTGCTCGCCGTATATAAAACCGTGTTCTGAATATTACGATGACCTAAATAATCCTGAATTAAGCGGGTATCAATCCCTCTGTCTGCCAGCGCAAAGCCACAGCCGTGTCTTAACATATGCGGATGAGCATTAATAGTCAGATTAGCGGCCTGACTATAATTTCTAATTAACCAGTAAATGCGCTGTCGTGATAATTTTGAACCGCGATTAGAAAGAAACAACCAGTCGGAATCCGCACCACGGTATTGCTTTCTTTTATTCATCCAGAGCATTAACGATTTCCTTTCCCGCATATAGAGAGGATGAACGGTAGAGAAGCCATTTTTTAACCGGTGGATGTAGATATTATTGCCTTCCATGTCGATATCCGAGAGCCGCCAACTGCTGATTTCACTGACCCGGCAACCGTGGATAAAACACATCCAGATCAGGCAATAATCCCGTTCTGCGTGCCTTCCGCGCAACGTAGCCTCTAGCAGTTTCTCAACTTCAGACGGAGTCAGGTATTTACGATTTTTCATAGTGCCTCTTCATGTTCATGGTGTCCCGGATAAGTATTGATTTCAGTGGCACTCATCATTCAACACTTTTCCGAAAATGGAATTAGTGATCGCCTGCTGCACAGCGGTTCATTAATTCATCGTTTAATCACAGGGGGGTTTTAATATCCCTGCGTGTTTAAAGCCCTCCTTAAAGTGATGCATATAAAGTCAATTCACTCATTTTCAATATACGTCCTAAACCAAACGCCATCAAATAAAAGAAAATAAAAACCAAAGCCTTATGATTATCACCACTGACGATTAAGTTTATATCATATTCGCCATAACGGAGGCGTAATTTAAAATAATTCACGGTTTTTAAACCATTGTGAATTATATTTAACCTGTCACGGACGTGGCTATCAGCATGGCGTATTTTCGCATTAACCCTTTAATACCCTCTCAATTCGGGGGCTACGGAAGCGTTTTATCCTGCCTGTGGCAGGAATTTTTTACAAGGAAATTTCTGAGGCTTTTTACGCATTTTCTAAGCGGAAGAGGATTTTATTTCAGGGGTATAGCTGAACATCCGAAAGTTGTGCCAAATATTCGGTGATCTGGCCACCACAAGTCGTTTTTTTACCGGCTACGGCGGAGATTAGCAAAGCAGGAACAACCTGAGGTTGCAGAAAAGCAAAAAAAAACAGGACGCAATGCGTCCTGTTTTGGCCAGGCTGAAGATAACAGGGGATCAGGCGGAAAGACCACCGTCCAGAATGAGACTTTGTCCGGTCATGTACGTGCTGTCTTCACTGACCAGCCACGCCACCGCGCCTGCCACTTCGTCCACCTTTCCGAAACGTTTCATCGGAATCGTTTTACGCAGCGCCGCCAGCTTATCTTTAGGCATATCAGCGAGAATTTCGGTGTCGATATAACCGGGCAGCAGGCAGTTAACCCGAACGTTAAAGCGCCCCAGTTCTACCGATAACGTCCGCGCCAGGCCGATCATCGCAGCCTTACTCGCCGCATAAGCACTCTGACCACTGTTACCCTTTATGCCCGTTACCGACGACATCATTACCACCGAACCACCGCCCTGCATCATCATCGGTTCAAGTAACTGGCTGTTCCAGTAGAAGATGGCGTTTAAGTTGGTGTCCATCACCTTGCGCCAGTTATCGGCGTTCTGGTGAATATGCAGCGCATCAAGGGTGATACCCGCATTGTGTACTACGGCGTGCGGCGCGCCGTAGCGTGCCAGCAGGTCAGTGGCCAGACGCGTAACCGCCTGCTCATCACGCCCGTCGCACTGATGACTTTCGACCCGGCCTGGCAATCCCGCACAGGCCAGTTCCACCTCATGGGCGGCGCTTTCGCCCTGACACCAGGTAAACACCACATTCCATTCTTTCGCCAGACGCTGCACGGCGGCGCGTCCGATCCCCCGGCTGCCACCGGTGATTAAAATCCATTGATTTCCCATGACTTGTTTCATGGCTTAGTGGCTTTTTCGCTGAGATACTGGCACAGCTCACGCACCGTAATGTTCACGTTATCGACGAACAAATCGGCTTCGATGGTGACGCCAAACTCTTTCTTCGCCAGCACCATCAGTTCAACGTAATCCAGGCTGTCGAGTTTGAGCTGATATAACGGCATGTCCGGGGTGAGATCTTCCTGTTCCAAATCCTTCGCGTCACACAGCATCTCGCAAACCTTGCTGTAAACCTCATCATAATTCGCCATGTTTTATTCCTTTAAGTGAGTCAGTTGTCTTTGTTTTTTAAGAAAAATCAGTATGTCATTCAGTCAGCGGTCCGGTTTTAAGCGTGACTGCGACGGACATCAGCGGTTCACCGTCCTGCCATGCCTGAATGCATGCCAGCAGCACCAGTCCGCGCTGTTTTTCGCCCATGACCAGCGTCGGCCGGATGGCGTAATGTATCGCGCCGAAACGCTGTCCCTGTTCTGTCTGGGTCAGTAATCGCGGGGAAAAATGCGTTTCATGATGCGTCTGCACCACCTGTACCAGAGTAAAAATGTCACCCAGACTGTTCGCCTGAACCGACGGCAAAAGACTGTGCACGGTTTCCAGCGTCTGCGGAGCGTTCACCAGCTGACGAAACAGCACGGCGTCAAGAAAGCTCCACGCCGGAACCACCGGGCTGCCGACAGCCAGAAACTGCGTATGCAGCGTTGCCAGTTCCTGCGCGCCCAGCGTATTCATCTGCATGACCGGCGGTAACACCAGCGCGTCCGTCGCGATCAGTTTGCTGCTGATGCTGGCCTGCTGTGTCTGCACATGACGCAAACTGGCGCTCAGCTGCACCCCGTCATCACGCAGCGTTTCGCGCACCGGCAGCTGATACAGCGTGTCGCACAACACCGGTTCGCGCAGACGGCTGGTAAACATCAGTCCCTCTGCCCCAAACCCGTACTTTTCACGCGAGGTACTCAGCGCCGATTTCATATCCAGCATCGCGCGCATTCCGTGAACGCATAATCCGGTCAGACCAAGACGCTGCGCCTCTGCCGCGTCAAAATGCATCGGATTGTAATCACCGGAAAATGCCGCCCAGCGTTCGGCGTCCGACAGGCTGTAACGCAGAGTGTCAGCCGCCAGCATTATTTCCCCCTTCCGATCACCAGCGCGGCGTTCGCCCCGCCGAAGCCGAAACTCAGGTTCAGCGTGGTGTTCAGTACCGCCGGACGATGCACATTGGGAACGTAATCCAGATCGCACGCTGGATCGGGCGCATCAAGATGGCAGGTTGCGGGCATGATCTGATGCTCAAGCGCCTGCAGGCAGACGATGGATTCAAAACTCCCTGCCGCCGCGATCAGATGTCCGGTATAGGATTTGGTACTGGAGCACGGCGTGGCGTAAGCCGCCGATTCGCCCAGCGCAATCTTGATCGCTTCGGTTTCGTTGAGATCGTTGAGCGGCGTAGAGGTGCCGTGCGCATTGATATAATCCAGATCGCTGGCAGCAATACCGGCCTGCGCCAGCGCATGGCGGATGGTTTGCACCCGCGCAATTTTGTCTTCGGCTGGCGCGGTAAAATCAAAGGCATCCGAGAAATTGCCGTAACCCAGGATCTCGCCGAGAATGTTTGCGCCGCGCGCAAGGGCAGATTCCCGTTCTTCCAGACACAGCACCGCCGCACCTTCGCTGAGCACAAAACCGTTGCGATGCAGGCTGAACGGGCAACAGGCGCGGGTGATTTCTTCCTGTTCACTGGCCAGCGCGCCCAGCACATCAATATTCCATACCGCCGAATCAGAGCGCAGAGATTCTCCCGCGCCCGCCAGCATCATGCTGGCCCGGCCATTGCGGATCAGTTCGAAAGCGTCGCCGACCGCGATGGTTCCGGTCGCACAGGCCGCGACCGGCGTATTCTGATAGCCACGCAACCCCCACAGCAAACTGACTGCCGCCGTGGCGGAATTCGGCATGGAGAAAAAGCAGCCAAAAGGAGATCCCATACCGGTACGCAGATAGTCTTCGTAATGCAGCTGGGTTTCATCCTGCCCCGCCCAGCCGGTGCCCATAATGACGCCGCAGTCGCGCAAATCGTAATGTTGCTCCGGCTTGTCATCGCCAAACGCCATCTGCATGGCTTCCCGCGCAGAGGCCAGCGTCAGCCGGGCATAACGCGGCAGGCGGCGACGGATCGCCGCGGGCACACCTTTGAGCGAAGGTTCATGATCAATCAGGCCATAAAAACGCGATTTAATCCCGGCAGCTGATTTGTCGCAGTAGCGGTAGCCGGGGGTGTAATCCATGATCGCGGCCCAGCTTTCAGCGGAGTTCAGCCCCAGCGGGGTCACCGCACCGTAACCGGTCACGACCACCCGACGCGGCGTGTTTGCCGTCTGTAAAACATCCTTTTGCATGCTTTATCCTTGTTGACTCAATGTATTGTCTTCCCCGCCACCCAGCGCCAGCCAGAGTTTCATCGTGGAATACAAATAGTTATATTGCGTGGTGACCAGCGTGTTCTGGCTGTCGAGCAAGGTGTTCTGCGCGTCGAGCAGCGTCTGATACACCACCGAACCGTGGCGATACTGGCTTTCCACCAGTGCCAGCCGCTGCTGACTTAATGCCAGATCTTGCAGCTGTCGCTGTTTTTCCTGCTGATAGGTCAGGCGCTGCGACATGGCATTGTCGATATCCTGCAACGCGCTGTACGACGCGCTGCGGAACTGAATCGCCGCGGTTTGCACATCCAGGCCAGATTGTTCAACGGTCAGCCGTACTTTGTTCCATTCGATAAACGGCAGGTCGAGCGCAGATCCGAGCGTTCTGGCCGGATTGCTGAACCATTGCTGAAACACAGATGCCCCGGCATTCAGTGACGCATTCAGCGTCAGCGACGGATAAAAGCTCAGCCGTGCAACGTCCGAACCGGCCAGCGCCGCACGCAGATTCAGTTCAGCCGACTGCACGTCCGGCCTTCTGGCGATCACTTCAAGCGGTAAACGCTGCGCCACCGGCACGCTCTGATGAATATCCAGCGACTGACGCTCCGCAGCGTATTGCCCCGGCGGGCGGCTGAGTAAAATCGCCAGTGCATTTCGGTTTTCATCGCGCTGCTGATACAAATCGCGCAGGTTGTTTTCGCGGCTCAGCACCGTTTGCTGTGCCTGCAAATAATCCAGCTGACCGAGATCACCGGCTTTCCAGCGTGACGTCACCATCACCAGGGTTTCCCGGGCAATCGCCAGGCTTTGCTGCAAATTACTGATCTGCTGATTCAGGCTGGCAATCTGCCAGTAAAGCTGTGAGGTAGTGCCGATAAGCGTCAGCGCGGTGGCCTGCAAATCCTGCTGCGAGGCTTTTGCCAGCCAGTCGGACTGCTCACGGGTACGCGCCAGTTTCCCCCACAAATCCAGCTCATAAGAGGCCGACAGTGAGTTTGTGTAACTTTCGACCGGCGTGGTCTCGCGGCGCATATTTTTGGTGTTGCTGGCCGATGCACTGGCGGAAAAATCAGGGGTCAGATTCAGGTCTGAGAGTCCCGCCGTCAGCAGCGCCTGCCGCAGTTTTATGCCCGCCAGCGCCAGGTCGTTATTGCTTTGCAACGCGGAAACAATCAGCCGTGACAGCTGCGGGTCATCAAAGTTATCCCACCAGTGCGGGGAAAATTTCGCCACGCCTTCGCCGGTATCCTGCACGCGCCAGGTTTGCGGAACTGAGAGCATCGGCCGCTGGTATTCGCTTTTCAGCGCCTGACCACAGCCGGTCATCAGTACCGTCATCACCGCCATTGAGAGTAAATTCTGTTTGTTCATTCGCGTGCCAGCGCCTCTGTCGGATGCAAACGCGCGGCGTTGCGTGCCGGGAAAAAGCCGAAGCCGAGCCCGATAAGCGCCGAGAAACCGCAGGCTAAAAGGATCGGCGGCCAGGTGAAAATCATGGTGAATTCCTGCGTAACCTGAGAAAAAATCAGCCCTGCCACGCCGGATCCGACAATGCCGATCAGACCGCCGAGGGTACAAATCACCACCGCCTCAATCAGGAACTGACGCATGATGTCCGCCGGACGTGCGCCAACCGACAGACGAATGCCGATCTCGTGCGTTCTTTCCGTCACCGACACCAGCATAATGTTCATCACGCCCACACCGCCCACCAGCAGCGAAATCCCGGCAATCGCGGTGATCAGCAACGTCATGGATTCCGACGTTTTACGGATGGTTTTCGTCAGCTGGTCGTTGGTCATGGTGAAGAAATCGCGTTTGCCATGCGCCGAATCCAGCAGTTGCTCAACGTTGCGCTGGGCGACATCCGTCGGATAACCGTCGGCAATGCGCAGGGTGATGGATTGCAGCGGCGTATCCCCCGACATGCGCTCCAGTAATGAGGTATAAGGGATCCACGCGCCGAGCTGCTCGCCGATATACTTCGGCCCTTTTTTATCCGCCACGCCGATCACCCGGTAAGGCACGCCGGAAAGCTGGATAATTTCGCCCAGCGGATCCTGTCCGGGAAACAACGTACTGCGCACATTCGGGTCGATAATTACTACCGGCTCGCGGTCGTCGAGATCGCGCGGCGTAAAACGGTTTCCGGCAATAAAGTTGAGCCCCTGTACGCGAAAGAATCCGTTACTGACGCCCGACAACGACACCAGCACCTGCTTACCGCCGCGGATTGCCATCACGGTTTTGCTCACTACCGGCGACAGGCTGTCGATGTACGGCTGTCTGCCGAGCAAATCCACGTCTTCCAGCGTCAGGGAACGTTCAAAATCAGGACGCGGTTTATCCCAGCCCAGACCGGGCTGAATTTCGATGGTGCTGGTACCAAGCTGGCTTATCTGGCTGAGAATGCTCTGCCGTGCGCCCTCGCCCACCGCCATTGAGGACACCACCGAAGAGATGCCGATAATGATGCCGAGCATGGAAAGAAAGGCGCGGATCCGGTGTCCGAGCAGGGAACGCCACGCCATGCGCACCGCTTCTTTCAGACTCTGCCAGAGCGGCGTGCGTCCGGTGGCGGCAATGGCCGGTAATCCCTGAGATTTGCCCTGCTGCATCACCGGATTGATGCGGTCCGCGACAATCTCACCGTCGTGGATTTCGACAATACGCTGACACTGTTCGGCGATACTGCGGTCGTGGGTGACGATAATCAGCGTATGCCCGGCCTGATGCAGGCCATGCAAAATCGCCATCAGCTCCTGACCGCTGGTGCTGTCGAGCGCGCCGGTCGGCTCATCGGCGAGGATCACCGGCGCACCGTTCATCAGTGCCCGCGCAATACTGACACGTTGCTGTTGCCCGCCGGAAAGCTGCGCGGGCCGGTAATTCATGCGGTTGCCAAGCCCTAACCGGTTGAGCAAATGTTCCGCCCGCGCCTGACGCGCCGCCGCAGGCATGTCGGTATACAGCGCCGGAATGGTGACGTTTTCGAGGGCCGTGAGATACGGCATCAGGTGATAGCG
>NZ_JYDG01000018.1:0-36535 GCF_003263545.1 Rahnella sp. AN3-3W3 | reverse complement strand
TAATACCCCACCCCGGCCCTCCCCTTCGCAGGGGAGGGAGCGGATCGGTGAACGCCTGAGTAATGTCTGCCTTTTATCAGGACATAACATTAAATCTCCGGATCCCCCACTAATCCATCAATCAATATCTGCGGTGTCCCCTGCGAGCAGCGTTCAATCCGCCCGCGGACGCCGTAAACACGCGCCAGACTGTCGGCGGTGATCACGTCTTCCGGTTCGCCATCGGCTATCAGATTACCGTCTTTAAGCATCAGCACGCGGTCGCCATGGCGCAGCGCGATATTGATGTCATGCACAACTACCACGGTGACGATATTGCGTTTCTGCGTCTCTTTGCGTACCAGATCCATGACGTGGAACTGATAGTTAAGATCAAGCGCGCTGAGCGGTTCGTCGAGCAGCAGTAAGGAAGGCTGGCGGATCAGGGATTGCGCCAGACCGACCAGCTGTTTCTGACCGCCGGAAAGCTGATCAAGATAACTCAGCGCCAGATGCTCGATACCCAGCTGACGCAACAACGTCATCACTTTATCGGTGCCTTCCGAGACTTTGCCCTTCCCGCCAGACGCACGCTGCGCCACGATGATGGACTCCAGCACATGCAGATGCACACCCGCAGGCAGCGTTTGTGGCAGGTAAACAACCTGCTCCGCACGGCGCGCAAAAGGCATCGGCATTAAATCGTGCCCGTCGAGAAACAACTGCCCTTCCGCGCGGTTAAGTCCGGCGAGGGAACGCAGCAACGTCGATTTTCCGCTGCCGTTTGGCCCGAGCAGCACGGTGATTTTTCCACGCGGCAGCATCGGGACATTGAGATGGCGGATCACGTGGCGCTTCGGATAGCCCGCGTTGAAATCGCGGATTTGCAGCCCCTGCGTGGCGGCATTCAGTAAATCTTGTGGCTGCGTTTCTGGCATTGCGGACATCAGACGTTCCCCCGGTGACGAAGAATAATACTCAGGAAGAACGGCACGCCGACCAGCGAGGTGACGATCCCCACCGGAATAATGACGCCCGGCACCAGATTTTTTGAGGCCACCGATGCCATTGAAAGCACCAGGGCACCAATCAGCGCACTGGCTGGCAAGTAGAAACGGTGGTCTTCACCAAACATAAGACGGGCGATGTGTGGCGCGACCAGACCGATAAATCCAATCGGGCCGACAAATGCGACTGCCAGCGCGGAAAGAATACTGATACGCAGCAAGGTGCCGAGACGCAAACGGCGCACGTCGATACCAAAACTCACCGCGCGATCTTCCCCCAGACGCAGCGCCGTCAGCTTCCACGCGCTCATCATCGACCATGGCAGCAGAACCAGGAATGCCAGCAGCATCACGCCCAGTTTCACCCATGACGCACGCGCCAGACTGCCCATTGTCCAGAAAACCAGTCCCTGTAAGGTATCTTCGGTGGCGATAAACTGCATCAGAGAAACCAGTGCGTTGAAGGTAAACACCAGCGCGATACCGAACAGCACTACGCCGGAACTGGCGACACGCGTCCAGCGCGTGATGCCATCCAGCATCAGCGCGGCCAGTAAGGCAAAAATAAAGGCGTTAGCAGAGATAAACCACTGGTCGGGAATGCCCGGAATACCGATACCCAGCACAATCGCCAGCGCTGCGCCAAACGCCGCCGCAGAAGAAACACCGAGTGTGAACGGACTGGCGAGCGGGTTGTTGAGGATAGTCTGCATTTCCGCACCGGCAAGACCGAGCGACATGCCGACTGCCACCGCCATCAGCGCATACGGCAAACGGATATCCCAGACAATCACGCGCGTACCCGGATCGGCTGCCGCCGCATCAAACAGGGTTTTCCACAGCGTACCGAGCGACAACCCCGACGGCCCCATAATGAAATCAATCACCAGCGAGACGACGATCGCCAGCACCAGGACCAGCATGATTAACAGACGGCGGCGTACGATATTCTGGTATCGCCCCATCACGCCGTCCGGGGCGTTGCCTTTCACCGCCAGGGCGGGTTCGGTTGTTGCACTCATTTTCGCTTCAATCTCATTAAGTTAAAAACTTATGGCGGGAACAGACGTTGTGCTGTTCCCAAAGAATGGGAACAAATGATAATAATTATCAATGTGTTTTGCAAAACCTATCAGACTAAGACGTTAAACGCAGCGGTAACAAAGCATGATGCTGTCCGTTTTGTTTTGCTGAATTGCAGACGTAAAAAAGCGGAGCCTGAGCCCCGCTTTTCAACGATATGGATATTTCAAAATCCCAGCCGGTTACTTATCGACGTGATCCGGGAATTCCATTTCGCTGTATTTCACCACTTTGGTGCCTTTGGTCAGCTTGTAGCCGAACCAGATAATCAGGAACAGCGGCAGGCCGATGTAAGTCGCGGCCACGCCGTACCAGTCAATGGTGTCTTTCAGGAATGCCTGATAGTTCTGCCCCAGCGTAATAATCAGACACAGCACAAAGGCAAACACCGGACCGAACGGGAAGAAGCCCGAAAGGTATGGCAGTTTTTTCAAGTCTCGCCCCTGTGACACATAACCACGACGGAAGCGGTAATGGCTGATAGCAATGCCGAGCCAGGCAATAAAGCCGGTCATACCGGACGTGTTCAGCAGCCACAGGTAAACGGTCTGATTACCAAACATTGAGCTCAGGAAGCACAGCGCAGCCACAATCGTGGTGGCATACAGCGCGTTACGCGGTACACCGCCTTTCGACAGTTTGGCGAAAATACGCGGTGCTTTGCCTTCGCTTGCCAGCGTAAACAGCATACGGGTAGACGCGTACATCCCTGAGTTACCGGCAGACAGCACGGCGGTCAGGATAACCGCATTCATCACCGCCGCCGCTGACAGCAGACCGGCATTACGGAACACCAGCGTGAACGGGCTGACCGAAATATCGCCGACTTCGTTACGCAGCAGGTTCGGATCGGTATAAGGAATGATCAGGCTGATGACCAGAATCGCCAGAATATAGAACAGCAGGATACGCCAGAATACCTGACGAACCGCACGCGGGATGTTTTTGGCCGGGTTTTCGGATTCACCTGCCGCGACGCCAATCAGTTCGGTGCCCTGGAAGGAGAAGCCGACGATCATCGCCACGCCTATCATCGACGCAAAGCCGCCTGCAAACGGCGCATCACCGATAGCCCAGTTATGCCAGCCAGCCGTTTCGCCGCCGCGCATAATTCCGGTGATCATCAGTACGCCCACGGCGATAAAGATGATGACAGTGACCACTTTGATCAGCGAGAACCAGTATTCCGCTTCGCCGAAACCGCGAACAGAAATGTAGTTGAGGAGGAAAATCAGGCCGAGGAACAAGGCGCTCCAGATCCAGCCCGGCGTGTCCGGGAACCAGTAGTTCATCACCAGCTGTGAGGCAACCAGGTCAACCGCGATGGTGACTGCCCAGTTGTACCAGTAGTTCCAGCCCAGTGCGAAACCGAAGCCTTCTTCTACATAGCGGGAACCGTAGGTGGAGAATGAGCCGGAAACGGGCATGAACGCCGCCAGTTCACCGAGGCTGGTCATCAGGAAGTACACCATGATGCCGATTAATGCGTATGAGAGCAGCGCGCCACCCGGGCCTGCCTGTGAAACTGTCGCACCGGATGCAACGAATAATCCCGTACCAATTGAACCGCCGATGGCGATCATCGTTAAGTGACGTGCCTTCAGCTCGCGACGCAGTGTGGGAGCCACCTGCGCATTTTTTGTAGGTTGTTGAGCCATTTTTTCCCTATATCCGCTCGTCATGTGGAAATTTAAGCGCGGATTGTAGCAAAACCTGCCGCTCTGAATAGCAGGAACGACCTGTTATAAGACACCTTCATAACAGGCCGTGGATCATTAGCGAAAGACCGTTATTGAACTTCGCGGCAGTAGGTTAAAAAACGCGATAACGCGCCGGAGATGTGTTTCTGACGATGATGTATAAGGTAAAGTTTGCGTACCAGCGGCGCGACCGGCAGGTGGATTTCCACCAGTGAGCCGCTGGCCAGCTGCTCAGCAATCACCCGCCGGGAGAGACAGCTAATGCCAATCCCATGGCGGACGGCGTGCTTGATGGCTTCAGAATTACCCAGTTCCATCACCAGATTGAAATCAGGTAATTGCGGTAACAACAAATGGTCGAGCACTTCGCGGGTACCCGAACCGCGTTCACGTAAGATCCACGGTTCACGCGCCAGTGATTCAAGCGAAACGACCTGCCCCGCCAGCGGATTTTCGGGGGCAACGAATACCACTAACTCATCGTCCAGCCAGGGCTGAGTGATAAGCTCGGGCATCTGACAGGGGCCTTCGATCAGCCCCAGATCGACACGAAAATCCGCCACCGCATTGATGACGTCGTTGGTATTGCCGACGTTCAGCTCAAGCGGCGTATGAGGAAAATCCAGCCGGTAATCAGCAATCATCCCCGGCAGCATATAGTTGCCAATGGTACTGCTGGCGCCAATGCGCAGCGAACCGTTGTCCTGATTAAACAGACGTTCGATTTCCCCCGCCTGTTCCAGCAATGCCAGGGCTTTCGGGTACAGCAGACGTCCGTGCTCATTAATCACCAGCCGCTTCCCGACACGATCAAATAACTGCACGCCGAGCTGCCCTTCGATATCGGCCAGCGCCGCACTGACTGCCGATTGTGATAATGAAAGCACAACCGACGCCTGAGTGGTCGAACCGCTTTTCAGCACCTCGGCGAAAACTTCAAGTTGTCGCAATGTTATGTGCATAAATGTCCCGCTGTTCTCATGCGCCTGACTGCACGCTTGTTCTTTTTAGTATAGACCCTTGGCTTGCAGGTCTCTTTTGAATGAAATCTTTATACCAGTTTTTCCGATAGGTTATAAAATTATAATCAATTTCATTTTTATATAAGCGCGGCGTAGCCTTATGTCATCACTCCTGAACGAGGAACGGACGATGACCCAATTTTCACTCAATAAAAGCGACGCGCTTAAACATGATGTTGACCAGCCTGCGCTGCAAAAACGTGGCGGATACAGCCGCCTGCTGCCGGGCCTGGCCCTGACCGGTGCCATTACCGGGCTGGCGGTCTGGCTGAGCAACTTCCCGTCGCTGAGCCATCTCGGTCTCAGCGCGCTGACGCTGGCGATTGTCATCGGCATGGTCGTCGGCAACACGGTTTATCCGGCCGCCAGGCCCTGGTGCGACAGCGGCGTTACGCTGGCAAAACAACGTCTGCTGCGTCTGGGGATTATCTTGTACGGTCTGCGTCTGACGTTCGCGCAAATCGCCGACGTCGGCGCAACCGGGATCCTCATCGATGCCCTGATGTTGTGCTCCACCTTCGCCCTTGCCTGCTGGCTGGGACAACGGGTATTTAAATTAGACCGTGATACGTCGATGCTGATCGGCGCGGGCAGCAGTATTTGTGGTGCTGCCGCTGTGATGGCGACCGAACCGGTGCTGGATGCCAAAGCAGAAAAAGTGACCGTCGCCGTCGCCACTGTGGTTATCTTCGGAACGGCGGCCATCTTCCTGTATCCATGGTTATGGCATCTGAATGAGCAATATCACTGGCTGAATTTTACCGCGTCACAGTTCGGGATTTATACCGGTTCGACGGTGCATGAAGTCGCGCAGGTGGTAGCGGCCGGTCAGGGTGTCAGCCCGGACGCTGAAAATGCAGCAGTAATCGCCAAAATGATCCGCGTGATGATGCTGGCACCCTTCCTGTTGCTGCTCTCTGGCTGGAAATCACGTAAAGAGGTTCAGCACGGCGGTCAGAACGGCGGTATGCGCAATATCACCATTCCGTGGTTCGCCCTGTTATTTATTCTGGTCGCGGCGTTCAACTCACTGGATATCCTGCCGCACAGCTGGATCCCCCCGCTGATTACGCTGGATACCGTGTTGCTGGCGATGGCGATGGCGGCGCTGGGTCTGACAACCCACATGAGCGCCCTGCGTCAGGCGGGTCTGAAACCGATGCTGCTGGCGGCAATACTGTTCATCTGGCTGATTGTCGGCGGTGCGGGTATCAACCAGCTGGTTCATCATCTTTTTGGCTGATGTTGCGGCTTTTAACATTCCGATGCTGCGCCTCCTTCACGGAGGCGCTATCATTCGTGAATAAACGCGATGAAAACTGAGGAGCAAAAATGAAGTTTGTGGGAGCACACGTCAGTGCAGCCGGTGGTGTCGATCAGGCGGTATTGCGCGCACATGAGCTGGAAGCCACGGCTTTTGCGCTTTTCACCAAGAATCAGCGTCAGTGGAAAGCCGCACCTTTGCCGGAGGATGTGATTGAAAAATTCAAACTGGCTTGTGAAAAATACGGCTACAAGAGCAACCAGATTTTACCGCACGACAGCTATCTGATTAATCTCGGACATCCGGTGACGGAAGCGCTGGAAAAATCCCGCGACGCTTTCCTTGATGAATTGCAGCGCTGTGAGCAGTTAGGTCTGTCGCTGCTGAATTTCCATCCGGGCAGCCATCTGATGCAAATCGAGGAAGATAAATGCCTTGAGCGGATTTCTGAATCCCTGAACATTGCGCTGGATAAAACCAAAGGCGTCACTGCCGTTATCGAAAATACCGCCGGTCAGGGCAGCAATCTCGGTTTCCGCTTTGAACATCTGGCGAAAATTATCGACGGCGTGGAAGACAAAAGCCGCGTCGGGGTCTGCATCGATACCTGTCACGCGTTTGCGGCCGGTTACGATTTGCGCACGGCAGAAGAATGCGAGAAAACGTTTAAACATTTCGAAGAAGTTGTGGGCTTTAAATACCTGCGCGGTATGCATCTGAACGATGCGAAAAGTGAATTCAACAGCCGCGTTGACCGTCACCACAGCCTCGGTGAAGGGAATATCGGCAATACCGTGTTCAGCTGGATGATGAAAGATGCCCGCTTCGACGGCATCCCGATGATCCTCGAAACCGTCAACCCTGATATCTGGAAGGATGAAATCGCCTGGCTGAAAGCACAACAGACAGCGGATAACGACGAAGCCGCCGCTTAATCATTAGTTGCTTTTGCGAAAGCAATAAAAAAGGCGCGACATGTGAATGTCGCGCCTTTCTGTTATTTACAGCCTGCTGATTATGCAGCGGCTTTCGCAGCTAACGCAGCATCTGAACGTTTCAGAATCGCGTAAGCACCACCGGCCAGAACGGTACCGGCGATAATTGCCACCAGATAACCCAGGATCGGAGTGATTGCACCCGGGATTAACAGCACGAACAGACCGCCGTGTGGCGCCATCAGTTGTGCATGGAAGGCCATTGACAGAGCACCGGTCAGTGCGCCACCTGCGATACAGCATGGCAGAACACGCATCGGGTCACGGGCTGCGAACGGAATGGCACCTTCAGTAATGAAGCACAGACCCAGCACCATGGCAGCCTTGCCGCCTTCGCGCTCGCCCTGCTCGAACTTCTTACTCGCCAGAATCGTTGCCAGCCCCATCGCCAGCGGTGGCACCATACCGGCAGCCATGATGGCAGCCATCGGGCCGTACACGGAAGAACTCAACAATGCCACGCCGAATGCGTAAGAGGCTTTGTTTACCGGGCCACCCATGTCGGTACACATCATCGCACCGAGGATCGCGCCGAGCAGAACCGCGTTCGCTGTACCCAGAGATTGCAACCAGTTAGTCAGACCAACCATGATTTTAGCGACCGGTGTACCGACGATGTAAATCATCACCAGACCGGTAATCAGGCTCGCGACCAATGGAATGATCAGGATAGGCTTCAGGGCTTCCATACTTTGCGGTAATTTCAGCTTGCCGCTGATGGCTTTCGCCACATAACCCGCCAGGAAACCGGCGATGATACCGCCAAGGAACCCTGCACCCGTGCTCACTGCCAGCATACCGCCGATAAGACCCGGCGTCAGACCCGGACGGTCAGCGATGGAGAAGGCAATGAAGCCCGCCAGCACAGGCACCATCAGAGCAAAGGCTGAACCACCACCGATTTGCATCAGCGCCGCAGCCAGCGTGCCTTTCACTTCAAAGGCTTTGATACCGAACACGAACGAAAGCGCGATACACAAACCGCCCGCCACAACCATTGGCAGCATGTAAGATACGCCGGTCAGCAGGTGACGATAAGGCCCGGTGCCGCCCGCTTCTTTTTTCTTCGCACCTGTTGCCGCGCCCTGAGATTTTGGCTCAAAGACTTCAGCTTCAACCAGCGCTTTATCCAGTTCCTGTTTGGTCTTTTTCAGTGCCAGACCGGTAGAAGTGCGGTACATCGGCTTACCGGCAAATTTAGCCAGATCCACTTCGATATCAGCCGCGACAATCACCAGATCGGCCGCTGCAACTTCTTCAGGCGTGATGGCATTGCCCGCACCCACGGAACCGCGGGTTTCGACTTTCACCCACCAGCCACGTTTTTTCGCTTCACTTTCAATGGCTTCAGCAGCCATAAAGGTATGTGCCACGCCGGTCGGACACGCAGTCACAGCAACAATGCGTTTTGGACCGCTGGCAGCCGGAGCTGCGACAGCAGTAGCCACCGGAGCAACATAAGGTGTGGCTTCGGTCAGCGCACGTTGCAGGAATGCCTGCGGATCACGTACAGCATCCGCCACATCACCGGTATAAATATTTTTGCCCGTCAGTGCGGCGTCGTTTGGCACAGTTTCACCGGCAACAATGACGACTTCAGCGTCAGCGGCCTGTTCAACCACCTGATGCCCTGCCTTCACAGCAGCGGCAGCAAGCAAATTTTTCGCCAGATGGCTGCGAGCCTGTCCGAGCGAACTGTCTATCATCAGCAGCGTTTTCATTCTGCCTCCTGCGGATTAAAAGGGTTTCAGGTCAACACGGGCCATCATCGCCGCAAGTTGCGGACGATCGGTGACACCGACATTACTCTGGCTGACAGCCAGCGCGGCAACAGCCGTTGCCAGTCGCAGCGTATGTTCACTGGATTCGCGCATCAGTAAGCC
The DNA here is from genome assembly GCF_003263545.1 of Rahnella sp. AN3-3W3. Taxonomy (NCBI): domain Bacteria; kingdom Pseudomonadati; phylum Pseudomonadota; class Gammaproteobacteria; order Enterobacterales; family Yersiniaceae; genus Rahnella; species Rahnella sp. AN3-3W3. Next base: position 27,602 of record NZ_JYDG01000018.1, on the reverse strand, counting down.
GTAGATCAGGCCACCGACCATGGAATCACCGGCACCCACGGTGCTGACTACTTCACAGGCTGGCGGTTTGGCAATCCACGCACCGGATGCGTTAACCCACAATGCCCCTTCTGCGCCCAGTGAAATCACCACGTGGGCAATTCCCTGATCACGCAAGGCATGCGCAGCTTCTACCACATCGCTCAGTTCCGGCAATTTACGGCCAGCCCAGATTTCCAGTTCGCGACGGTTTGGTTTGACCAGCCACGGTGCCGCTTTCAGACCGGCGACCAGTGCTTCACGGCTGCTGTCAAAGATGATGCACGGACATTGCGCACGCAGGCGTTTCATCCAGTCGGTGAACGCATCAGGATCAACGCCCGCTGGCAGGCTGCCACTGACGGCAACCATGTCAAACTGACCCAGCCAGGACAGAGAATCCGTCACGAAACGTTCCCAGTCGGCAGGAGTGACGTTGAAACCGGAGAAGTTGAAGTCGCTGACTTCGCCGTCTTTTTCGGTCAGTTTCACGTTGATGCGGGTACGGCCATTCACCACCTGGAAGCGGTTAGCAATACCCAGATCACTGAATAACAGCTGGAACCCGTCCTGATTTTCTTTACCGAGGAAACCACCCACGGTGACGTCGATGCCGAGATCTTTCAGCACTTTCGCTACGTTGATGCCTTTACCTGCGGCGTGCAGACCGGTGGTTTGCACCAGATTGACTTCACCGCGTTCGATTTCCGGCACATAGCCGACTAAATCGTACGCCGGGTTTAAGGTAATTGTGGCAACTCTGCGGCTCATGCGCCCTCCCCAAGACCTTCTGAAATAGCTTCACCGATGGTTTTCAGCGCCAGTTCCGCGTCTTCACCTTTAGCGGTGAAGCGCAGGTGATGACCTTTTTTCACGCCCAGCGCCACGACTTTCATCAGGCTGCGGCCGTTGGCAGGTTTACCGCTGCCATCAAGATTCGTCACTGTGATTTCGCTGCTGAACTGTTTGATCACGTTCACCAGTGCAGTACCCGGACGGGCATGCAAACCGTGTTCGTTACGGATAACGTATTCCGCCGTCAGCACGTTGGCTTGTTCTTCGACTTCGCTGGTCAGCAATGCCAGCACACCCACAGGATCTGCCGTCAGCAAGCGTTCAGCTTTATTCGCTATCAGCAAATCACTGAGGTAATTCAGAATATTGAGCGGCTGATCATCTGCGACGGAAATCGTCAGCAACAATGAGACTTTTTCGCCATCGAGATCAAAGGCCTGCTTCGCACGGCTTACCGTTGCTGCACTTTTCAGGTTGCCTTCGGTGCTGTCACTCAGCCAGATGCCCTGCCCGAGGTTCAGCGGCTTACGGCTGATAACGTCGCTGACAAAAGCAGTATCCACTGCGCCGATCTCTTTCAGACGACCCGCGTTCAGCGCCTGTAAAGTGATCAGGTTTTCAGCAGCCACATCGACCGCGATCAGCTGAGTATCAAACAGGAATTCAGCGGCATTCTTTTCGCCCATCAGCAGGCTGCGTAATTCTTCAGCTGAATCTGTTTTTGCCAGACGGTCGGCCACGCTGTCGTCGCTTAAGACGTGCGTCAGCTGACGCAGCAAACCGAGGTGTTCGTCAGAACGCGCTGCGATACCGATAACCACATACGCGGTCTGGCCTTCGCCCCACGTAATACCCTGCGGGAACTGGAAAACTTGCACGCCGGTATCGAGCACCAGATCACGGGTATCAGTAGTGCCGTGAGGAATAGCGATGCCGTTACCCAGATAAGTAGAGGTTTGCAGCTCACGCGCTAACATGCCGTCTACATAGCCTTCGCTGACGCGACCGGCCTGTGTCAGTGCTGCTGCAACCTGGCGAATTGCTTCCTGCTTGTCGCTGGCAGCCGCACCGAGATGAATATCTTGCTGTGACAGTTGGAACATAATTCTCCTCTCCTGCTGAAATTGAATCGTTTCAGCTTTACTGAGAAAAAAGGAGCGCCATCAGATTTCATGAGAATAGCTGACAACGCTGAAACGTTTCAGGAAGTCTTAATCGGGGCTGTTTTTAAATCAAGCTTTCCCTGATTTTGCGTGACAATTTTTTGATGCTACGCACAGTTTCCTTTCTAAACCCTTTCCGAAACAGATGATTTAACGTAAATGCTGAAGTCAGGCTGACGCGAAAAGCTGACGTAAGCTGAACCTCATTTGTGGTGACTATTTGGGTGGATATCAGAAACCTCGCCTGGTTGTTTTTGACACAAAGTGCGGTTTTATTATTCAGTATGGCAAATTCACTCCGGTTTACATTTTTGATGATCAAAACCTGTTTTTGTTTTTTTTAAACTGACGTAACATTCGCGCAAATTTCGTCCCCTTCCCGACTTCTGGTCCATATAACCCTGGTCCACATAACCCTGGTTCACATAACTCATGCGAATTTCTACAACGTCAGCCCGCCGTTTACCCGACATGACGTCAACCGCTTTTCTGATCATCGCTTTTCTGACCGGCATCGCCGGCGCTTTGCAAACGCCAACGCTGAGCCTGTTCCTGACATCTCAGGTTCACGTCAGTCCGTTCATGGTCGGGATTTTCTTCACCGGCAGCGCGGTGATCGGCATTTTCGTCAGTCAGTTGCTCGCGACGTGGTCGGATAAACGGGGCGACCGCAAAACGCTGATCCTGTATTGCTGCATTCTGGGGGCGCTGGCCTGTGTACTGTTCGCCTTCAACCGCAATTACTTCATCCTGCTGTTGATCGGCGTATTGCTATCGAGCTTCGGTTCAACCGCCAACCCGCAGATGTTTGCTCTGGCGCGTGAGCATTCTGAAAAGACTGGCCGTGAAGCCGTCATGTTCAGCTCTATTTTACGCGCCCAGGTTTCGCTGGCCTGGGTCGTCGGCCCGCCGCTGGCCTTCGCCCTGTCGATGGGCTTTGGTTTTACCTTCATGTACTGCGCTGCCGCGCTGGCGTTCCTGCTTTGCGGAGTGATGGTATATATGTTCCTGCCCTCCATGCCTAAAGCACACATCAAAACCACGGCGACGCTGGAAGCGCCCCGTCGCAACCGTCGGGACACGCTGATGCTTTTCATCGCGTGTTCACTGATGTGGGCAGCTAACAGTATTTATCTCATCAATATGCCGCTGTATGTGGTGCGTGAATTAGGTCTGCCGGAAAAACTGGCGGGCGTGCTGATGGGCAGTGCGGCGTGTCTGGAAATCCCGACCATGCTGATTGCCGGATATCTGGCTAAACAGCTTGGGAAACGCTTCCTGATGCGGTTTGCGGTAGTCGCAGGGGTGATTTTCTACGGCTGTCTGTTGTTTACCACCGGTGCCGCCATGCTGATTGCTTTACAGCTGCTGAACGCGATTTTCATCGGCATTCTGGCCGGGATCGGCATGCTGTATTTTCAGGATCTGATGCCGGGACAGGCCGGTGCGGCGACCACGCTGTTCACCAACTCCACCCGTGCGGGCTGGATCCTTGCCGGTTCTCTGGCGGGGGTGATTGCGCAGTTCTGGACATACCATGCTGTGTTTTATGCCGCACTGGCGATGGTGGTGGGTTCGGTGTTGTGTATCTGGAATGTGAAAAACGTCGATAAACCGGCAGAAGAAACGCCGGAAGCCCTCGTTTAAGGCGCGGTATCCGCTTCGAGCTTAATCAGATAAGTCAGCGCCTGGTCGCGATGGGTAAAACACATTTCGCGGCTGGCCTGTAAACTGGCGCACACTTTCGGGCGCAGCGGCGAGGTGAAAATCTTGCACATGAAATTATCAGCCAGTTGCACACAACGGGTATTCGCCGGTTTGCCGTCAGGCATTCCGGGTATCGGGCTGGAAATTGAAGGCGCTATGCAACAGGCTCCGCAATCGGTACGACAGTCCATCAACAGCCTCCTCAGGCCTCATTTTGAGGCGCGACAATAGCAGGCGGTGATATGCGCCACCAGCGAAATATTTACTATCCTTTAACAGGCTATACCGAACATTTTTTACGCAGGCAGAACACACGCAAAAAATGCGTCAGAAAGCGGGTTTTTCGCGACTCTTTTTGCGCTATCTGCTTGCCTGAAATCAGCGGCGCGGGTAACGTGTCGCAAATTATTTATCTCTCTGCTGACAGGTTATTTATATGGCACGTGCTAACGAAATTAAACGCGGCTTCGTTGTGAACTACGACGGCAAATTGCTGCTGGTTAAAGATATTGATGTTCAGAGCCCAAGCGCCCGTGGTGCCAGCACCTTGTACAAAATGCGTTTCGCTGATGTACGTACTGGCGGCAAAGTAGAAGAACGCTTCAAAGGCGACGATATTCTGGATACCGTCAGCCTGACCCGTCGTAAAGTGAACTTCTCTTATGTCGATGGCGACGAATACGTGTTTATGGATGATGAAGATTTCACGCCATACACCTTCAATAAGGCGCAGATCGAAGACGAACTGTTGTTTATTCCTGAAGAAGGTTTACAGGGTATGCAGGTTCTGACGCTCGACAGCCAGCTGCTGGCGCTGGAAATGCCACAGACGGTAGATCTGGAAATCGTCGAAACGGCACCGGGCATCAAAGGTGCATCTGCCAGCTCCCGTACCAAACCGGCAGTGATGGCAACTGGCCTGAGCATTCAGGTGCCGGAATATCTGAGTTCCGGCGATAAAATTCGCATTCATATCGCAGAACGCCGTTATATGGGCCGCGCGGATTAATCAGCGCCCTGCTTGTCCCGCCAGGTATGTGGCCAGGTAAGTATTGAAGGAACGCTCCGGCGTTCCTTTTTTATTGCCCTGATTTTGCCGTTAATGCGGCAGACTCTCGATCTGCATCACAAAATCAGTGGTCGTCCGGACTTACCAATTCCCCTTTCTATCATATGACTTTACACTCTAAGCCCTGATTTCGGCTTAAATCGTCGCTTTATCCAGCACAAAATTAAACTGACGGGTAAACTGCCCCAATTTGGCCTGACCAATTATTTATTTCTGACTTGCCTGGAGTATTGCATGAAAACTATTGCCACAGCGTCTCTGCCCGCAGCAGTGTCATTGCCAGCTTATGATCGCGATGCACTGAAAAGCCGCATCGTTCATCTTGGCTTTGGCGCATTCCACCGTGCCCACCAGGCGCTGCTTACTGACCGCGTCTTAAACCTTCAGGGCGGAGACTGGGGCATTTGCGAAATCAGCCTCTTCGGTAATGAAGCGTTGATAAAAAGTCTGCGTCAGCAAGATCACCTGTTTACCGTGCTGGAGAAAGGGGCGGAAGGCAATCAGGCGATTATCATTGGCTCTGCTCATGAATCTGTCCACGGCGGTATCGACGGGCTTGATGCCGTGCTGGAAAAACTGACCGAACCTCAGGTGGCGATTGTTTCCCTGACCATCACCGAAAAAGGTTACTGCATCGAGCCGGGAACGGGCGAACTGGATCTGCAAAATCCGAAAATTCAGCAGGATCTGGCCGGTGGTCAGGCGCCATGTACCGCGCCGGGTGTGTTAGTTGAAGCGCTGCGTCTGCGTCATGAACGCGGTCTGCCGGGCTTCACCGTTTTATGCTGCGATAACATTCCTGAAAATGGCCTGGTAGTGAAAAACGCTGTGCTGGGTATGGCGAAAGCACGCTCTGCAGAACTGGCAAAATGGATCAGCGAAAACGTCTCTTTCCCGAGCACCATGGTGGACCGCATCGTTCCGGCAGCCACAGAAACCACACTGGATGAAATCACCGAAGCGCTGGGTGGTGTAACAGACCCTTGTGGTATCGCCTGTGAACCCTTCATCCAGTGGGTGGTAGAAGACCACTTCGTCGCGGGTCGTCCAGACTGGGAAAAAGCCGGTGCGCAGATGGTGTCCGACGTTCTGCCGTTTGAGCAGATGAAACTGCGTATGCTGAATGGCAGTCACTCTTTCCTCGCTTATCTGGGTTATCTGGCCGGTTATCAGCACATCAATGATTGTATGGATGACGATAACTATAAAGCCGCTGCGCATCACCTGATGCTGCATGAACAGGCGCCGACGCTGAGCGTTGAAGGTGTGGATCTTACCGCCTATGCCGACAGCCTGATTGCACGTTACAGCAATCCGGCCCTGAAACATCGCACCTGGCAAATCGCAATGGACGGCACGATGAAACTGCCGCAACGTATGCTCGATTCGATCCGCTGGCATGTGAAAAACGGGGGTTCTTATGAATTGCTGGCGCTGGGCGTGGCGGGCTGGATGCGTTATGTCGGTGGCACCGATGATGCCGGTCAGCCTATTGAGATTAAAGATCCGATGGCGGAAACGCTGGCTGAAATCGTCGCCTCTACCGCGGATGGCGAAGAACGCGTGAAAGCGCTGCTGGCGCTGAACGGCGTTTTCGGTGAGCAATTGCCACAGGAAGAGAAAGTGGTACAGGCTATTCAGGCCGCATATGCGGATCTGCAAAGGATCGGCGCGAAGAAAACCGTGGCTAAATACGTGGGTTAAGTCGGTTAGCGAGACGACTTAACGCGACATGACAATCGGTAATTGTTAAACAGTAAATATTGAACGGCTGCTCAGGCAGCCGTTTTTATGGGTGCGCCGCCTCTCAGTCATTCAGCTCTGAAGGAACGGACGAAAACAGGAAACCATCAAAGGACGGATCGTCAGCGTCAGAAACCTGCAACAGCATATCTTTTACGTTCTCCAGATGCTGCCACATTGCCTGTTTCGCGGCTTTAGGATCCCGGCGTAAAACAGCCTGCAGAATGGTCTGATGATCCTGTAACCAGATCTGATGGTAGCTTTTATCAACAACATGCTGATGGATCCCTTCCCACATCGAACTGCGCTGGCGGATCTGCCAGAGGTCATCGACCAGTTTTACCAGCACACTGTTCTGCGATGCCTGTGCCAGTAAAGCGTGAAACCGCTGGTCCTCCGCTTCGTCTGTCACGCCACGGGCAATGCAATCACGCTGGGCTTCAATCGCATCGCGCATCTGCAAAATATCCGTTTTCGTCGCCTGCATGGCGGCAAATGCGGCGACTTCACTTTCCAGCAACTGACGCGCCTGCAGCAATTCGAACGGGCCGTAGCCGCTGTCAGCCAGTTCCGGCTGGGTGTTTTCAGGCTGATTCAGCACATACACACCCGAGCCTTTGCGCACTTCCACGATTTTCTCGAGCTCAAGCATGATCAGCGCTTCACGCACCACGCTGCGGCTGACGGAATAGGATTCAGCAATATCACGTTCAGGAGGAAGACGATCGCCGGACGCATATTTTCCGGCATGGATATCACGGCGCAAATGACCGCCAATTTCCTGATAAAGTCGCATATTTTCGCCCCTGTCTGTAACACGCACTCAATTGGTCTGACAACTGATGACATGCACTGATGCCTGAAATAAGAGAGAAAATTATAACATGTCGGCACAAAGGGAAAGGACGGGAGATGAAAACTGACGGCCCGATCAAAACAGGGCCAGCCAGTTTGCGAAGTTGTCCGACCAAATCAAGATAGATTGCGTTATCACGATCATTGTCCGGCACGAAATGCATTAAAGATGTTAATTATTTACGGGTATTTAGTTATAGCTTACCGTGACCACTGCAAGATGAGGATCATTGTTGATATGCTTTGTGGTGACCTGTCCGAGAGACAGGGGCAGCGCGAAAGAAGAAGGTGTTTGCACATTCAACGTGTGAACTTGCGACACCTGTTTTCCGCCGCGATCACAGTCGCTGATCACCCTGTTACTCGCGGCCTTGAAGTTACATCCCCCTTCAACAATTGCCCCCGTGAAATGTATGACGCCGCCTGTAGCAGCCGCATTGGCAAACTGAATCGTCCCTGAGGCCATGATTCCCAAAAACAGTAAACTGGTCATTCTGTTCATGGTGACACCTCGTTGTAATTATAGAATTTAAAATTTACGCAACCGCCATTTAACATTAATACATCTAATGGAATTTACATGGCGAAAGGCAAAATAATTTGTTGCCCTTTCGGGCTGAATTAAGCAATCCATGTTATTCATCGGCACAAAACTGGATTTTCTTAACCGGTCGCTGCAAATTGATGGGTGAATTTTTAAAAGGATGTGACCCATGACCAAAACCAACCTGATCACCGGCTTTCTGGGAAGCGGTAAAACCACCACGCTACGCCACCTGCTGACGCTGAAGCCTGAAGGTGAAAAATGGGCCGTGCTGGTCAATGAGTTCGGAGAGATTGGAATCGATGGCGCGCTGCTGGCGGACAGTGGTGCAGTATTGAAGGAAATCCCCGGCGGATGCATGTGCTGCGTTAATGGCTTACCGATGCAGGTCGGGCTGAACATGTTATTGCAGCAGGCAAAACCTGACCGGCTGCTGATCGAACCCACCGGCCTGGGTCATCCGAAGCAAATCCTTTCTTTATTAACCTCTGACGTCTACAGCAACTGGCTGACGCTGAATGCCACATTGTGTTTGCTCGATCCGCGCCAGCTGAGTGAACAGCGCGTCATTGAAAATGAAAACTTCCGCGACCAGCTTGCCGTGGCGGATGTGATTGTTGCCAACAAAGCGGATGTGACGCAGGAAAGTGACCGGCAGGCGCTGGAAAAATGGTTCAGCGAACATGGCCGTGAACGCCGCCTGGTGGTGGCTTCTCAGGGTGAGATTGCCCCTGCCCTGCTGGATTTACCGCGCCTTAATCACACCGAATTGCCTGACGGCCAGCATCATCATGCTCATATATCAAAGCGCGGACTGGCGGCTCTGAGCCTGCCTGAAAAGCAGCGCTGGAGACGTGCGCTCAATGAAGCCGACGGTTTTACCAGTTGCGGCTGGATATTTGATGGCGAAACGGTTTTTGACACCGCGGGCATGCTCGACTGGGCACGAGCCGCGCCGGTTGACCGCGTGAAAGGCATCATTCGTATTAAAGAAGGCGCGCTGATGATTAATCGTCAGGGCAATGATCTAAAAATCGAAACAAGGTCGATGGCGCCTTTAGACAGCAGAATTGAGCTCATTACGCAAAATGAAACCCAGTGGAATGTTCTGCAATCGTCTTTGTTGAGGATTCGTTTAAGTTGTAAGGATTAAGTTAACGCCCATTACGTTAATCGTTACCCTGCTAAGAATAGGTCTTCATATATGTGGCGCCGAAATATTCCTGCAATCCTGGTACTCAATGTCTTAGGTGTTGCTCTTTTTCTATCTTTCTATTTACCTGCAAACCACGGTTTCTGGTTCCCGATTGATAAGTCGATCTTCTTCTTCTTCAACCAGCATCTGGCGACTGACGCGTGGTTCCTGCATCTGGTCGCAGTAACCAATAACCGCGCCTTTGATCTAATTTCATTGCTGGCCATGGGTTTGCTCTATCTGAGCTATTTCCTGAAGCAGGACACCGCCGGGCGCCGCCGTTACATCATTATTGGTTTCGTGATGCTGCTGACCGCCGTGGTGCTTAACCAGCTCGGTCATTTACTGCCGGTCAGTCACAAGAGCCCTTCGCTGAGCTTTCCGGGTGTAAACCGGGTCAGCCAGCTGACCGGTATCCCGACAAAAGATGCGTCCTCTGACAGCTTCCCCGGCGACCACGGCATGATGCTGATTATTTTTTCCTGCTTTATGCTGCGCTATCTGAGTAAATCAGCCTTCTTTATTGCCCTGATGATCACCATCATCTTCTCACTGCCGCGTGTGATGATTGGCGCACACTGGTTTACGGACATTGCCGTGGGTTCAATGTCCGTCGTCCTGGTGGGTGCAAGCTGGTGGCTGATGACACCGGCCAGCGATATATTGATTAACTGGCTTGAGGGCAAACTGCCGGGTAAAAAAATTCCTAAAAAAACGGCATAATTTTGCATTCATACAAATAAATTATGGTCAGGCAGATGTTGATGATCTGCCTGACCTTTTTTTCATACAATTCCCGGATATACTTTGCTGAAATTTGCACGTGGAAGCCGCTTGTGGCGCGGTTTTAACCCAAATTAGTATATAAATCACCCATCCTTTTTAACATCTTTACTAACATCAGCTTACATCACAATTTCTTATAAAAAATCCCACAAAACCTCTCGCAATCCCTTATTCATTACGGTACTCTCCAAATCGCCCGCATAGAAATGTGACAAAAACACCCGTATTGAAGGAAAAAACGTGCTCTAACGCACATTTTACCCGTCTGGTATTTGTCCCCACTAATTGTGGCAGGTAGTCTCGCTTCGTTTGGCAATTTTAATAACGATTTCATCGTTAAGGACAGCAAGGGATAACAACAATAATGGTCAAGTCTCAACCGTTTATGAGATATATCACGCGGATGATTCCCGCAATTGGCGCAGCAATTCTTCTCTCTGCGTGTAGTGGTATGCATTCTTCGAACACAGAAAGCGCACAAACTGATATGCGTGCAGTAAATGACAAAGACGGTCTTCTACTGCAAGCCTCTCAGGATGAATTCGAAGCAATGGTTCGTAACGTCAACGTTAAATCCAAAATTATGGATCAGTACGCTGACTGGAAAGGCGTTCGTTATCGGTTAGGCGGCGACAGCAAGCGTGGTATCGATTGCTCAGCGTTCGTTCAGGTAACATTCCGCGAACAATTTGGTATGGATCTCCCTCGTTCGACTTATGAACAGGAAGAAAAGGGCAAGAAAGTTCAGCGCACGAAATTGCGTCCGGGTGATCTGGTTCTGTTCCGTGCAGGTTCTACAGGCCGTCACGTCGGTATTTATTTAGGTAATGATCAGTTTGTTCATGCATCCACCAGCAACGGTGTGATGATTTCAAATCTGAAAGAGTCCTACTGGAATGCCCGTTATCGTGAAGCAAGACGAGTTTTAGCTAACGGTTAATCCCGTTAACTTATGATTTAGTTCTTGTTGTCCTATGCCAAGCGAATAAAAAAACGTCATCTCCGGATGGCGTTTTTTTATGCCTGTAATAAAGTGTATTTAGTGTCTGATGTTTTTTTGACTACGTTATACTTTTATTTCCTCGGCGAGAGAAAGGGCAAAACATATGGGTTTAAAAACGGCGTTAACACACACCGTATTACCCAAGCGCCGATATTTAAAACAAAGCATCCTTTTTTCAGCTCTGTTTTTTATTTTTTTTTACTGCCGTCACCCTGACCGTCATTAAAACCAATACCCTTCGCGAGCAAGAACAAATCGCACAGCGAACCGCCCGTTATGCGGCTGACTATTTACATCAACTCTCCGACACGATGGGTAAAATTGCATTACTCACCGATGAGCCCTGCAACTCCATTGCGGGTGAATTAAATCGATATGCCGCATTCAGCGTGGGTGTGCGTGATTTTCAACTGGTGCGCGATGGAATAGTTTTTTGTTCTTCTGCCTCCGGCAACCAGAGTATTCCCGCCAACAGTTCACTGCATGACATCAGTTTCGATAAAACGATGAGTATCGATCTGCAAATGGGGACGCCCGCCGTGCCTAATCGCGCGGTGATCATCTTCTGGCAGCGCAATCCCGGTGCGCATAATGATGGTGTGATCGCCACGCTTGAGCTGACGCTCTCGCCGTATATGCTGTTTGCTCAACCGGGTACCGGTTATCGTGGATTCGCCTTGCTGGTCGGGGATTCAGCACTGATCTCAGCCCAGGATCAGCTGGTTCCAGTGAGTAAATTACCGGACAGCCATTTTACGGAGGCCAAAATTGAAGGCTATCCGTTTACCGTGCGTCTCTACTCCCCTACCCTGACCGGTGATGGCGTGCTGTTTACAATGTCCGGTGGATTGCTGCTGAGCCTGATGGTGTGCGCCCTGATTTATCACAGCCTGCTAAACCGCCATGATGTTGAGCGCGTGATCCTGCGTGGTCTGAAAAATAAAGAGTTCTTTGTTGAATACCAGCCGGTTATCGATTCAAAAAGCCTGAAAGTGTCCGGCGTGGAGGCCTTGCTGCGCTGGCAGCATCCGATTGAGGGCCGTATCCCACCGGATGTTTTTATCGGCTACGCCGAAAATCAGGGACTAATCGTCGAACTGACCCAACACATGATGGCACTGGTGGCGGCGGACGCCCATACCTTGCAACATGCTTTTCCTGAACACGCAAAACTCAGTATTAACATTTCTCCTCATCATATGAATAAAATCAGTTTTCATGACGATGTGATGAATTTTATCGAGGCTTTACCGGAGAATGCTTTTCAGGTGGTGTTTGAAATCACTGAACGCGGCATGATTGATACCGACGGTGCGTTACGGGAATTTAACTGGCTGCGCCGTCATAAGATTGAAATCGCCATCGATGACTTCGGCACCGGCCACAGCGCCCTGATTTATCTTGAGAAGTTTACGCTGGATTATCTGAAAATTGACCGCGGTTTTGTAATGTCTATCGATCAGAAGACCCTGATTGCGCCGGTACTGGATACCGTCCTGAGGCTCACGGAAGAACTGAAGATCAAAACTGTTGCAGAAGGCGTCGAAACTGAAATGCAGGCAGAATATCTGCGCAATCACGGCGTGACCTATTTGCAGGGATATCTGTATAGCAAGTCGTTAGGCGTACCCGAGCTTCTGGTCTTTATCCTGGATTTCAACGAAAAAGATGCCACCTGGCAGATTTGACCTGCATCAGCCCCGCATCTTTTGTGCCATTTTTCTTTTAGGCGTCTGCATCTGGTTGTGATAAAAAGGCCGGAATCAGGGATGAAATCTAAGGCTGATGCGTTACAAGGTCTTAGCGATCAATTGATTAAGCCCGAACAATAATCTGCGGCATGGCCGCATGATGCTCTCACCCTCACAGGAGTGCTGATTCAGGATGTTTTCTCGCGTGTTTGCCGGTGTGCTGTGCCTGCTGAGCCTCAGCGCACAAGCCGAAGTCATACAGGACAGCTATGCGTTTGCCATTTTAGGCGAACCTAAATATGTCTCTAACTTCACCAGTTTTGACTACGTCAATCCCGCCGCGCCGAAGGGCGGACAGATTACGCTGGCCGCTATCGGCACCTATGACAACTTTAACCGCTTTGCCTCACGGGGCAATCCGGCGGCACGCAGCGGCTCGCTTTACGACAGCCTGTTTACCACTTCCAGCGACGAAATCGGCAGTTATTATCCGCTGATTGCCGATTCAGCCCGTTATGACAGCCAGTACCGTTGGGTCGAAGTGGACATCAATCCGCGCGCCCGTTTTAACGACAACACGCCAATTACCGCCAGCGACGTGGCATTCAGCTTCAAAAAGTTCATGACCGAAGGCGTACCGCAATTTCGTGTGGTTTATAAAGGGGTGGAAGTTAAAGCTATATCACGTCTGACGGTGCGGATGGTCTTGCCGAAACCGGATAAAGACATGATGCTCGGCCTGCTGGGTTTGCCTGTTTTGCCTCAGGTGTTTTGGGAAAAACATAAATTCAACGAACCGCTGAGCACGCCACCACCGGGCAGCGGACCTTACCGCATCAGCGATTATAAACTCGGTCAGTACATCACTTATTCGCGCGTTCCTGACTACTGGGCCGCCAATTTACCGGTAAACCGCGGGCGTTATAATTTCGATACCATCCGCTACGACTATTATCTGGATGATAATGTCGCGCTGGAAGCCTTTAAATCCGGTGCCTTTGATTTCCGTATGGAATCCTCGCCAAAAAACTGGGCAACACAGTATCAGGGCGGCAATTTCAGCAAAAATTTCATCGTGAAAGCCGATGAAGAGAACCAGGCCGCGCAGGATACACGCTGGCTGGCTTTCAATCTTCACCGACCGCAATTTGCCGACCGCAAAGTGCGTGAGGCCATTACTCTGGCGTTCGATTTTGACTGGATGAATAAGGCGCTCTATTTCGGTGCTTATCAGCGGGTGAACAGCTATTTCCAGAATACCGAATATGCGGCAAAAGATTATCCGAACTCTGCCGAACTGGCCTGGCTCGGGCCGCTGAAAGGTCAGGTGCCTGCGGAAGTCTTTACCTCGCTGTATCAGCCGCCCCGTTCCGATGGCAGCGGCAATGACCGCGCCAATCTGCTGAAAGCCACGACACTGCTGAAAGAAGCGGGCTGGGAAGTCCAAGATCAGGTGCTGGTGAACAGTAAAACCGGCAAGCCGTTTACGTTTGAACTGCTGCTACCGGGCGGCGGAAACTCGCAGTACGTGTTGCCGTTCCAGCATAATCTGCAACGTCTCGGCATCAAAATGTCGATCCGCGAAGTGGATAACTCGCAGTTCGTGCGCCGTATGCGCCAGCGAGATTACGATATGATCCCGACGGTTTATCCTGCGACGTCTTATCCGAGCAGCGATTTGCGGATTTACTGGAATACCCAATATCTGGATTCCACGTACAACAAATCGGGTATCAGCGATCCGGCCATCGATAAACTGACCGATAACATTGCTGCGAATCAGGGCAAACCCGACGCGCTGTTAGCTCTCGGACATGCGCTGGATCGCGTTCTGACCTGGAATAGGGTGATGATCCCGATGTGGTACACCAATCATGAACGCTATGCGTACTGGGATAAATTCTCGATGCCAGCAGTCGCCCCGTCCAACGGAATGGAACTCGACACATGGTGGTACGACGTAAACCGCGCAGCCCGTTTACCTGCGCAACGCCGCTGAGGAGCAGAGTGTGGCCGCCTATCTGTTAAGACGACTCCTTCTGGTGATCCCGACGCTGTGGGCGATCATCACGATTAACTTTTTCATTGTGCAAATTGCGCCCGGCGGACCGGTCGATCAGGCCATTGCCGCCATTGAAATGGGGCAATCCAGTGGCTTACCTGGCGCCAGTTCCGGCAGTGGCAATGGTAAAGCGTCACCGGGTCTGGCGCAGTTTGGTGAAGGTCAGTATCGTGGCGCACGCGGCCTTGACCCGGAAGTGATCGCCGAGATAACCCACCGTTTCGGTTTCGATAAGCCTCTGCATGAACGGTATTTTGAGATGTTATCAAACTACGTTCGCTTCGATTTTGGCGACAGCCTGTTCCGCGGTTCTTCCGTGATGGGTCTGGTGAAAAGCGCGCTGCCGGTTTCCGTCACTATCGGCCTGTGGAGCACGCTGATTATCTATCTGGTGTCTGTTCCGCTTGGCATTCGCAAAGCCGTACGCAACGGCTCTCGGTTCGATACCTGGAGCAGTTCGGTGATTATCGTCGGCTATGCCGTCCCTTCCTTTTTATTTGCTATCTTATTGATTGTGCTGTTTACCGGCGGCAGTTATCTCGACTGGTTCCCGCTGCGCGGCCTGACGTCGCCGAATTTCGATACCCTGCCGTGGTACGGCAAAGTGACCGATTATCTCTGGCACATCACATTGCCGGTGCTGGCAACGGTGATAGGCGGATTTGCCACCTTGACCATGCTGACTAAAAACTCGTTTATGGATGAAGTGGGCAAGCAATATGTGGTGACCGCGCGCGCTAAAGGGCTGAACGAGAAACAGATTTTGTACCGGCATGTGTTTCGCAACGCGATGCTGCTGGTGATCGCCGGGTTTCCTGCCACTTTTATCAGCATGTTTTTCACCGGCTCGTTGCTGATTGAAGTGATGTTCTCCTTACAGGGCCTGGGATTGCTTGGCTACGACGCCATCGTACAGCGCGATTTCCCGGTGATTTTCGGCACGCTGTATGTTTTCACGCTGATTGGATTGCTGCTTAATATCGTCAGCGATATCACTTACACGCTGGTTGACCCGCGTATCGATTTTGAGGGCCGCCAGTAATGAGCCTTTTTAAACTGAACTCCGTCAGTCAGGCGCGCTGGGCGCGTTTTTGCCAGAACCGCCGTGGTTACTGGTCACTTTGGATTTTCATGGTGATGCTGATCCTGGTGCTGTTATCCAACGTCCTCGCCAACGACAAACCCCTGCTGGCACGTTATCAGGGACATCTCTATGTGCCGTTTCTGGTGAATTACAGCGAAACGACATTTGGTGGTGAGCTGGAAACGCCAACCGATTATCAGGATCCGTTTGTCGTGCGCCAGATTGAAGACCACGGCTGGGCGATCTGGGCACCGATCCGCAGCAGTTATAACTCCATTAACTTTTCTACCGCGCAGCCCTTCCCTTCACCCCCTTCTTCTCAAAACTGGCTGGGCACCGACAGCAACGGTCACGATGTGCTGGCGCAAATTCTCTACGGCCTGCGGATTTCACTGTTCTTCGGCATTATGCTGACCGTACTGACTTCAGTGATTGGCATTATGGCCGGTGCCACACAGGGCTATTACGGCGGGCTGATTGACCTGCTCGGGCAGCGTTTTATCGAAGTGTGGTCCAGTATTCCGACGCTGTTCCTGATTATCATTCTGGCAAGCGTCGTGCAGCCTAATTTCTGGTGGCTGCTGCTGATCACGGTGCTTTCTGGCTGGATGACGCTGGTGAGCGTGGTGCGCGCCGAATTCCTGCGTACCCGTAACTTTGATTATATCCGCGCCGCGCAGGCCATGGGCGTCAGTGACAGCGCCATTATGCGCCGCCATATGCTGCCCAATGCCATGGTGGCGACGCTGACGTATCTGCCGTTTATCCTGTGTGGTTCCATTACTACCCTGACATCGCTGGACTTCCTCGGCTTCGGACTGCCGCTGGGTTCGCCGTCACTCGGTACCTTGCTGATGGAAGGTAAAAACAATTTGCAGGCGCCGTGGCTTGGCATCAGCGCATTCGTGGTGCTGGCTGCCTTACTGTCATTACTGATTTTCATTGGTGAAGCCGTTCGCGACGCCTTTAATCCGTCCGCACATCATCATGAGGCGCTCTGAAATGACAGACTCTCCTCTCTTACAAATCAAAAATCTCAGCGTCGCCTTCCGTCAGGGTAGCCAGCAGCGGGAAGTGGCCACCGATGTGTCGCTCGATATTCATGCCGGTGAAACCTTAGCGCTGGTCGGTGAATCCGGTTCCGGCAAAAGCGTCACCGCGCTGTCGGTATTACGCCTGCTGCCCTCTTCGGTGAGTTATCCGCAGGGCGATATTGTGTTTGCCGGGCAATCGCTGCTTCATGCTGACAGCACGACCCTGCGCCAGATCCGTGGCAATGAAATTTCGATGATTTTTCAGGAACCGATGGTGTCGCTCAATCCGCTGCATACGCTGGAAAAACAGCTCGCAGAAGTGCTGATGCTGCACCGTAATCTGCGCGGTGAGGCGGCACGCAGCGAAATTCTGCGTTGTCTGGATCGCGTGGGTATCCGTCAGGCCGCCTCGCGCCTGAGAGATTTTCCGCATCAGCTTTCCGGCGGTGAACGCCAGCGCGTGATGATTGCCATGGCGGTGCTGACCCGCCCGAAACTGCTGATTGCCGATGAACCGACCACCGCGCTGGATGTTTCCGTTCAGGCACAGATTTTATCGCTGCTGGATGAACTCAAGCAGGAAATGGGCATGGCGATGCTGTTTATCACCCATAACCTGCGCATAGTGCGCCGTCTGGCGGACACCGTGGCGGTGATGCAGAACGGTCGCGTGGTGGAACAGCAACCCCGCGCCACGCTGTTCAGCCAGCCACAGCACCCGTATACGCGCCAGTTATTACAAGCTGAACCTCAGGGTCACCCGCAACCGCTGAAAGGCGATGCTTCCGTGCTGCTCGACGTCAAAAATCTGGATGTGGGTTTCCCGATAAAACGTGGACTGTTGCGCCGGACCGTGGGTATCAAACATGCGGTGAATCAGGTGAGTTTTCAGTTGCGTCGCGGCGAAAGCCTTGGCGTGGTGGGTGAATCCGGTTCAGGTAAAAGCACCACCGGTCTGGCGTTGCTGCGTCTGATGAGGTCACAGGGCGAAATCTGGTTCGACGGCCAGCCGCTGCACACCTTTTCGCGCAAAAAAATGCTGCCGTTCCGCAGCCGGATACAGGTGGTTTTTCAGGATCCGTTCTCGGCACTGAATCCGCGATTCACAGTCGGGCAGATTATTGCTGAAGGTTTGCTGGTTCACCGGAAAATCAGCGAACAGGAGCGGGAACAGGAAGTGATCCGCGCCATGCAGGAAGTAGGATTAGATCCGGAGTCGCGCCATCGCTATCCAACGGAGTTTTCCGGCGGTCAGCGCCAGCGTATTGCGATTGCCCGCGCGCTGATTTTACAGCCGGAAATGCTGATCCTGGATGAGCCGACGTCATCGCTGGATAAATCGGTGCAGGCGCAGATTCTGACGATCCTCAGTGAGCTGCAACAGCGCCACGGCCTGACGTATCTGTTTATCAGCCATGATTTACACGTGGTGCGGTCTTTATGCCACCAGCTGATGGTATTGCGAAACGGGGAAGTGGTCGAACAGGGAGATTGCGAGCAGATTTTTACCGCGCCGCAACAGACTTATACCCGCGAGTTACTGGCAGCATCGGACGCATTCGACATAATCGAATAGCACCGGCGAACAGGCGCAGAAGGAAATCGCCTGAAAGCATGTCGTTTCAGGCGGTTCAGAAAGGATAAAGTGCGGTGACGGATTCTGCGATCGCGGCGCCGATATTCTTCAGGCAGCAAAGCGTGGCGCTTTCATCTTCACGATGAACAAACAGGCAGGGTTCACCGTCAATTTCTACGATTGCGGCTTTAACCTGAATATCTTCTAACGCATTCGTCAGCTGGTGCATAACCTGCCAGGCGAGTTCACCCTCATGGCTGAGCAGTTTCAGGCCAATCAGATTGTTATCTTCATCGTTACCAGGCAGCGGAATCGGTTCAACTTTGATACCGGCAAAACCCGACAACCAGCGATAACTTTGCGGTAAACGATGTACTACCGAAAGTTGGATATTATTCACGTGGTTCCCCAGACAGTGATTCAAACATCTTATACGAGATGTTTTTACAAAATCGCTACAACTGTACAGCTTAAGTTATAGCCGACAGTCTTCGCTTTGCCCAACTTGCGCTCAAATAATTAACATTAAATTAACGTCGCCAGATACAAAACTACAGACTTAGCATATTTTTATGTCTGTCTCCGGATAATCTGAGAGGCAGATCTCATTTTGGCCTATTTGTAACCTTTTCCGGCTTGATCTACAACCATTTTAATCATTTGGCGTTACTTTTAATTGCTTATTCGTTTACATTTAATATACAAATGACGATCCCGAAAAATGCCACAAAATCATATTACCCATTATATATCAAATGATTACAGAGTAATCACGTAAAGTAACTGTCAAAGACAGTTGTTAATTTCAGCCTGAAATGAACCAGTTGGTTACAAAATTTTCCGCGGCGCATCATACGTTAAAATCTGGATCTAATGTTAATAAATCCGCACAATTTGTTTGCACAAATCCCTCTTCTTTGGCTTATCATCCGCGCCGTTATAAGTGGTATACCCTATCGGGACAGATATCGGCTGGAACTAACCCGCTGATAAATCACGCATTACCCAAATTATAATAAGAATCAGACAAGCGAATTCACTGCCGTTTGGCAAAACAACCCATTCCCAGCGAGAAAGAGATGGAAAACGATCCTTCAATCATTGGAAGCAACTCACCAGAAAATGGAACCGGTTTCAGTCGCCGTGAACTGCTGAAAGGTCTCACCTCCGCGATGGTGGCGACCACCCTGCTCGGCTTCCCTTTCCTGAGCCAGGCGGAGAAAGAAACCGCCACGCAAGAGCCGGTCATCTTCGGTCAGTTCTATCTGGTATCACAGGCCATCACTGAGCATAAAAATATCAGTGAAGGTTCTTCCGCTCAGATTTTTAACGCCTTTTATCGTTCACAGCCTGATTTCCCTGCACAGGTCAGCAAGTTACATGCGCTGGTGAAACCGGGTCAGGCGGCGAAAGATTTGCAGGAAGTGGCAAAGCAAAACGGTCTGGGTGAACTGGTCACCAGTATCGTCACTGCGTGGTATACCGGCACGGTCGGACATGGAACCGATTCCATTTTGATTTCATACAAAGATGCGCTGATGTATCGCCCGGTGAGTGACGGCCTGATTGTGCCGACTTACTGCGGTAATGGTCCGCTGTACTTCACCGCTGCGCCTCCTGCCGCAGCGATGCCGGAATCCATGAACGCCGATCGTTTTACCAATCCTTCTGAAACAAATGTTGTGAGCAAAGCCTGATGAAAAAACCAGAATTTACTGCAGATGGCGATGCGTCTGCTGATGTGATTGTTGTCGGTTCCGGCATCGTGGGCGGCATGATTGCCGATCAGCTGGTCAGCCAGGGACATTCCGTGCTGGTGCTGGAAGCAGGCTTACGCATTGAGCGCGCTCAGGCTGTGGAAAACTGGCGCAATATGCCTTTCGAAAACCGCGCAGGCTCTGACTTCCAGGGTTTGTATCCGCAGTCAGAAAAAGCCCCCGCTCCGCTGTACTTCCCGGAAAATAGTTACGTCCACCTGACCGGGCCGAGCGCCAGCAGTTTCAAACAGGGTTATCTGCGCACCGTCGGCGGCACTACCTGGCACTGGGCGGCGTCCTGCTGGCGTCACGTTCCTAACGATTTCAAAATGAAAACGTTATACGGCGTGGGCCGCGACTGGCCGATTTCATACGATGAACTCGAACCTTATTATTGCCGCGCGGAAGAAGAAATTGGCGTCGCGGGCCCGAATGATCCTGAGCTGCAATCCCCTTCCGAGCGCAGCAAACCCTATCCGATGGAACAGGTGCCATACGGTTACGGCGATACGCGTTTCGCTGAAATTGTGAACCCGCACGGTTACCGTTCGGTGCCAATCCCACAAGGGCGCAGCACGCGTCCGTGGAACGGTCGCCCGACCTGTTGCGGTAACAACAACTGCCAGCCGATCTGCCCGATTGGCGCGATGTATAATGGTATTGCTCACGTGGAGCGCGCAGAAAACAAAGGCGCTGTGGTGCTGGCCGAAGCGGTGGTCTACAAAATCGACACCGATGAAAACAACAATGTGACCGCCGTTCACTGGCTGGACAGCGATAAAAAATCGCACAAAGCCACCGGTAAAGTTTTCGCACTGGCCTGTAACGGTATCGAAACTCCGCGTCTGCTGCTGATGGCGGCTAACGAAAAGAATCCGAACGGCATCGCCAACTCGTCTGATCACGTTGGCCGTAACATGATGGACCACTCCGGTTTCCACTGTACGTTCATCGCCAAAGAGCCGCTGTGGATTGGTCGTGGTCCGGCGCAGAGCAGTTGTCTGGTCGGCCCGCGCGACGGCGATTTCCGCAAAGATTATTCTGCCAACAAAATGATCCTCAACAACATCAGCCGCGTGATCCCGGCGACGTCCAAAGCGTTGCAGATGGGGCTGGTTGGTAAAGAGCTGGATGAGGAAATCCGCCGCCGCTCGATCTTTGGCGTGGACTTATCTATCAGCCTGGAACCGTTGCCGGATCCGAATAACCGCCTGACGCTCAGCACCACCCGTAAAGATCCGCACGGTCTGCCGTGCCCTGACATTCATTACGATGTCGGCGATTACGTGCGCAAAGGTGCAGAAGCCGCGCATAAGCAGCTGGAACACATTGGTTCTCTGTTTATGGCCGAAGAATTCAACATCACCACAAGCCTGAACGCCAATAACCACATCATGGGCGGCACCATCATGGGCAGTGATCCGAAAGATTCCGTGGTGAACGGCGAATGCCGTGCGCACGACCACGCTAACCTGTGGTTGCCGGGCGGCGGTGCGATTCCGTCATCAAGCGTGGTGAACAGTACGCTGACGATGGCCGCACTCGGCCTGAAAGCAGCAGACGATATGGCGAAAAAACTGGCAGGTGCAGCATGAAAAAACTTCTCACCGCCTGTCTGCTGAGCGCTGCATTCGGGGGCTTTGCCGCCAGCGCGATGGCCGATGACACTCAGGCTGCACTTATCCATCAGGGCCAGGACGTCGCGACAGCCGCTGACTGTCAGGCCTGTCATACCGCGCCGGAAGGCGGCAAGCCGTTTGCCGGTGGCTATGAAATCCACTCACCGATGGGTACGATTTACACCACGAACATCACGCCGTCGAAGCAGTTTGGTATCGGTAACTACACCGAAGAACAGTTTACCCGCGCGGTACGTGAAGGCGTTCGCCCTGACGGTGCAAACCTGTATCCGGCCATGCCTTACACCTCTTACAGCCATATGAGCGATGCCGACATGCACGCGCTGTATGTCTATTTCCAGCAAGGGGTGAAGCCGGTCGAGCAACCGAATGTTGAAACCGCCCTGCCGTTCCCGTTCAACATGCGTATTGCTATGGCAGGCTGGAACATCATGTACCTCGACAGCACGCCGTTTAAGCCAGATCCGTCTAAAAGCGAGCAATGGAACCGTGGCGCGTATCTGGTCAACGGTGCCGGTCACTGTGATACCTGCCACACGCCACGTAACCTGATGATGGGTTCGGTGACGGATAAACCCCTGGCGGGCGGCATGGTAGGCCCGTGGTATGCGCCAAATATCAGTTCTGATCCGGTCAGCGGTATCGGTAACTGGTCGCAGGCTCAGCTGGTGGAATACCTGAAAACCGGTCGTACCGCAGGCAAAAATCAGGCGGCAGGCGGCATGGCAGAAGCGGTGCAAAACAGCCTGCAATACATGTCTGACACTGACCTGAACGCGATTGCCTTCTACCTGAAAAACAGCACGCCAGTACGTGACCCGCGTGATACGCAGGCGGCGGATACTTTCGGTAAGCCGGTGAATGTCGAAGAAGGTCTGCGCGGTGCGCATCCATATAACGCGAACAAAACCATCGATAACGGGGCGGCATTGTTCAGCGGCTATTGCGCCAGCTGCCATCAGCCGGATGGCTCCGGCAGCGAGAATCAGGCGTATCCGTCGCTGTTCAACAACACTGCGACCGGCATGGGCAATGCGTCGAACCTGATTTCCGCCAT
Source organism: Rahnella sp. AN3-3W3 (assembly GCF_003263545.1). NCBI lineage: Bacteria > Pseudomonadati > Pseudomonadota > Gammaproteobacteria > Enterobacterales > Yersiniaceae > Rahnella > Rahnella sp. AN3-3W3. Next base: position 4,823 of record NZ_JYDG01000018.1, on the reverse strand, counting down.
TCTGTACGGCGTAGATCGTCAGGTCGGCGACCATCACGTGCTGATGCCAAAATTTGGCGTGGGTTCGTATGTCGGTCAGCTGGATGACCAGCAAATCGCTGACATCTCCAATTACGTGCTGAAGAACTACGGCAACGCGGCTATTCAGGTCAGTGCGAATGATGTTGCGGTGTTACGTGCAGGCGGTCCGGTCACCTTGCTGGCAAAACTGCAGCCGTTTATGGCTCCGGCAATGGTCGCGGGCGTCATAATTCTGCTGGTGCTGATTTTCTGGCTTGGCCGGAAACGCAAAATTAAAGCGGCGTAATCCGGAAACTGAAATGCAAAACGGCCCATCACGGGCCGTTTTTTATGCCTGAAACTCAGCTTAACCGCGTCCCACCAGCGGCATGGCACTCGCCATGACGGTCATGGTCAGCACGTTGGTATCCAGCGGTAAACCGGCCATAAACGCCACCGCCTCGCCGACGCGTTCCACCGGGATCACCGGTTCTTCGGCAATATGTCCGTCGGCCTGCATTCTGCCCGCCAGCGCCTTATTGCCCATATCTGTGGCCGCATTACCGATATCAATTTGCCCGCAGGCAATATTAAACGCGCGCCCGTCCAGCGCCGTGGACTTGGTCAGCCCGGTAATGGCGTGTTTGCTGGCGGTGTAGGGTGCGGAATTCGGGCGCGGCGACTGTGCTGAAATCGAGCCGTTATTGATGATGCGTCCGCCCTGCGGCGATTGCTGTTTCATCAGTTTCACCGCCGCCTGCGTACATAAAAATGCGCCGGTCAGATTGGTATTGATCACCGACAGCCAGTCTTCCACCGGCAGTTCTTCGATTGGAACATCCTTTACGTTATTACCGGCGTTATTGAACAGTAAATCCAGACGCCCGAAGGTTTCCTGAATATCCTGGAACAGCGCGGCGACCGATTGCGGGCTGGTCACATCAAGCTGGCGCGCCACCGCCTGTCCCGGCGCAAACAGCGCAACGGCCTGCTCCAGCTTTTCTTTGTTTCGTCCGGCCAGGATCACGGTAAAGCCAGTCGCTTCCAGCGCTTTGGCAGCGCTCAGCCCGATGCCGCTCCCGCCGCCAGTGATTAATGCGATTTTGTTCATTGGGCCTCCTATACCGCAGCCAGCATGCCGCCATCAATAAAGAGTAAATGACCATTCACGAAATCTGACGCCTTAGAGGACAGATAAACCGCGCCGCCGACCAGCTCTTCCGGATTGCCCCAGCGTGCAGCCGGAGTACGTTTGCACAGCCATTCGGAGAACTCTTTGTTATCCACCAGTGCCTGTGTCATATCCGTTTTGAAATAGCCCGGCGCGATGCCGTTGACCTGAATATTGTAGCGCGCCAGCTCGACACACATGCCGCGGGTCAGCATTTTTACCGCGCCCTTTGAAGCGGCGTATGGCGTGATGGTGTCGCGACCCAGCTCACTTTGCATCGAACCGATATTGATGATTTTGCCGCGCTCTCGCTGGATCATGTATCGCGCTACCGCCTGAGAAACCAGGAATACAGATTTCTGATTCACCGCAATTACGTCGTCCCAGTCTTTTTCCGGAAACTCGGTGAATTTATGACGACGCTGAATACCGGCGTTGTTTACCAGCACATCAATCGGCCCGATGGTGCTTTCGATATGATCAATCGCCTGATTCACCGCCTGACTGCTGGTGACATCGAAAGGGACGGCATGGGCGATAAAGCCTTCGGCACGCAGGGCTTCAGCGGCTTTTTGTGTCGATTCGAGTTGTGTGCCATTGACGATAATTTCTGCGCCATGCTGCGCCAGCCCTTTCGCCAGCAGGAAACCCAGACCTCGCGTCGAGCCGGTAATCAGAATCTTTTTATTATCCAGTGAGAACAAATTTGTCATGACGTTGGCCTTATTGAATGCTGATTTAAAAAGTTAGCTTCACTACACCGGTTTACCCCGCGCCAAACTGTGATGCAGATCACCTGCCGGAATGTTAAAAAACCCTGTTACTCCCGGTGTGATCCTCATCATTTTGATAACAATTTCCGGCGCTTTCTGTTTCAATAACAAGGTATCTTTGCAGGCCCAATCAGGAAAATTCCGCATGAGAAATCAGCGCGTGACACTACAGGACATCGCCCAACTGGCGGACGTCACAAAGATGACGGTCAGCCGTTTTCTGCGCACGCCGGAAAAGGTGTCTCCTGAAACCCGCGAACGCATTACGAAGGTGATGGAAGAAGTGGGATATCCGCTGGAAGAAGCCCGCGGACCGGCCAAAGCGCCGCGTATCGGCATCTTAGTGCCCTCGTTCAACAACCAGATTTTCTCCGATTTGCTGGCTGGCATTGAGTCGGTCACTTCCGCACAGGGCTTTCAGACGCTGGTGGTCAATTACGATTACAGCAAAGAACGCGAAGAAGAACATATCGTCAATCTGCTGGGTTATCAGCTGGCAGGGCTGATCCTGACCGATTCCGTGCATACGCTGAAAGCCGATAAGTACCTGAATGCTGCCGAAATTCCTGTCGCACAGGTGATGGATCTCGATGACACGCACGGGCGCATTGCGGTCGGTTTTGATAATCAGCAGGCCGGTTATGATATGGCGAATACCCTCCTCGCCAGCGGTAAAGAGCATGTGGTGTATTTCGGTTCTATGTCAGATGCCCGTGACCAGAAACGTTATCAGGGTTACAGCCGCGCTATGACTGAACGGGGTCTGACGCCGGTACATATCACGCCTAATAAAGTTTCATCGGTGTCTATCGGTGCCGGAATGTTAGCCATGGCGCGTCAGTTATATCCGCAAACCAACGCGATTTTATGTACCAATGACGATATTGCCGTCGGCGTGTTACAGGAATGTATCAAATTAGGCATCCGCGTTCCGCAGGACATGGCGATTTCCGGCTTCCATGGATTAGATATCGGGCTGGCGACCACACCATTACTGGCGAGCGTGATCACGCCGCGCTTTGAGATGGGTAAAGTAGTGGCGGAGATTTTGCTTAAAAAAATCAGAAAGTTGCCAACAATCGAACGCGTAGATCTGCACTACCGTATTTCCCTCGGCGGCACGATTTAATTCTTCTTTCAGCCTCCATTTCGCCCTTACCTCCTGCACGCGAACTCCGGTGCAGGATCACGTATGTGGTAACACCTTTTCTTAACATAATTCAACGTGACGCCTGTCACGAAATACTTTCCTCAAAATGCTTTTATTAAGTCATCGCCGAAAGACGAAATAGTAATTAGTAAATTAAACGTCGCATTGAACATGCTCTAAATAATTCGGGTTGCGGGAAGGCAGCAAGGCCGTTAATCCCCGGGAGCTTACACAAGTAAGTGACCGGGGTTGGCGGGCGCAGCCAACGCATCTGCAACCTGAAGTATGACGAGCATCACCGAGGATCACAGAATGGATAATAAGATTCCTAAGGCTCGCTGGCTTCGCGTAATAACACCAATACTTATTGCCTGCATTATTTCCTTCATGGACAGGGTTAATATTAGTTTCGCCATGCCTGGCGGAATGGATGCTGAATTAGGTATTACAGCATCAATGGCAGGTCTGGCCGCCGGTATATTCTTTATCGGCTATCTATTCCTGCAGGTTCCGGGTGGCAGTCTGGCGGTTCACGGCAGCGGACGGAAATTTATCGCCTGCTCGCTGATTGCCTGGGCGGTGATCTCCATCCTGACCGGCTTTATCACCAATCAGTATCAGTTGCTGTTCCTGCGCTTTGCGCTGGGTGTGGCAGAAGGCGGGATGTTGCCGGTGGTGCTGACCATGGTCAGCAACTGGTTCCCGGATAAGGAACGCGGTCGCGCCAATGCTTACGTGCTGATGTTCGCGCCGCTCGGCGGGATGATCACCGCACCGCTGTCGGGTCTGATTCTGGATACGCTCGACTGGCGCTGGTTGTTCATCATCGAAGGGGCATTGTCTTTCGTGGTGATGATTTTCTGGTGGTTCACCATCAGCGACCGTCCGGAAGAAGCGAAATGGCTTTCGGAGCGTGAACGCGACTATCTGGTGACGGAGCTGAACCGCGAACGTGAAGCCCTGAAAGCGCTGGCACCGGTGAATAACGCGCCGCTGAAAGAGGTGTTCCGTAACAAGTCTATCGTCAAGCTGATCATCATTAACTTCTTCTATCAGACCGGGATTTACGGCTACACCTTATGGCTACCGACCATTCTGAAAAACCTGACCGGCGGTGACATGAGTTCAGTCGGCATGCTGGCGATTATCCCTTACGTCGGCACCATGCTGGGGATTTTGGCGATGTCGGTGCTGTCGGATAAAACCGGTAAACGCCGTATGTTCATCGCCCTGCCGCTGTGTGGTTTCGCAGCCTGCCTGGCGGCGTCCGTGGCGTTCGGTCATAACATTATGGCGGCCTACGGATTCCTGGTCGGTGCCGGTTTCTTCCTGCAAGCCGCGACCAGCGCCTTCTGGACTATTCCGGGCAAAGTCACCACGCCGGAAGTCGCAGGCAGCGCACGCGGTGTGATTAACGGTCTGGGGAATCTTGGTGGTTTCTGCGGGCCATATCTGGTCGGCGTGCTGGTCAGCCTGTACGGTCAGAGCACCGCAATTTATGCGCTGGTAGCCTCATTGCTGATTGCCGCCGCGGTCACGACGTTACTGCCGAAAGAGTGCGATATGGCGCTGGTGCCGGGCGCAAAAGCCAAAGCCATGGCCGACGAATATGCCCGTGCTAAAGCCGCGCGACGCGTTCAGGGAGTGAAAGCAGAAGTGATTTAATGATCCAGCACGAAGCAGAGAAAACGGTGCTGGTTTTGCTCCTCCCCCTGCGAAGGGGGAGGTT
>NZ_JYDG01000017.1:0-40209 GCF_003263545.1 Rahnella sp. AN3-3W3 | reverse complement strand
GATCATTGATGTTAACGGGGAAAAATATTTTTCATACCATCGGACAAAAACACCGGAAGAAATCAAAAAAGAAATCGACAAGGCACAATCCACGGTATTAAGTCAGCACTCATCGATTGTCATGAGTTATAAAGCGCCAGCCATGGCGATGGCTTACGATCTGGCTATCGGTCAGTGTAAATCTCACGTTATTGAGGATGGCCGTTTCTGGCGGGATTTATTACACCGTGCGGACTGGCGGCGGGAATATAACCCCAATGATGACACCGCAGAATATTACCTCAGCGGAAAGTTAAACAAAGATTTAATTAAAAAGTTTATGAACAATCCAGACGAGTATTTACCAAAAGGTATATTTGAGGTAGTTAATGATTACGGCCCCCGCACCCGTATTCATGCGGCCCGCTATCCTGCAATCCATAACCAGGAAATCCCTGTTTACCAGTGGCCGATGCCGCCCACGCTGACCGAAAAGGAATTAAAAAGAACATGAAAATGATTTCACGCATTGCCACCAGTCTGGCGGCTTTATTGATGATTGCCAGCGTCAGCGCCAGCGCCCCCCCTGCGCAGATTATTTACCGTTTTGACGATCATCGCTATCTGGAATTAGTGGGTTATTATTGTCAGGGGGCTTTAAATTATGTCGATACAAAACGCGGAATAAAATCAGAACTTTATAGCCAATTTTATCAGGCTTTTGGTAGTAAATTTATTCACCCATCTGATAAATATATCGCGATCCCATCTTGGGAGGTGGGAGGTTTTACAGTATCAAAAGACTATGGGCAAACATGGCAGGTTGCACCAATAAGTGATGGCAGACCAAACCGAAAAGATGTGATTTCATTCACTGTCGTTAATAATCGTGGATATATGCTGGTAAAAGACGGGCGTTTATACGTGAGTTCAGCGCCGTTTGATGATTTGCGCGTCAGAAAAGGAGGGGCGGGAATTGATTATATTATAGACGGGGAAACAAAACATCTTAACCCGCTTTCCGCCGGACCTAGTTGGGGCTTGGATTTTTTCAAAGAAAAGGATATGCCTAATTTAATTTATCAATATCTTTCAAACTGGCAAGATTTCCCGAAAAAATTACCCGAGGTAAAAAATTATCAGGGATGGGATCATATGAAATGTAATCCAGGTTTGGGGCTTGAGAAAAAATGAAATAATAAGGGGAAGTCGTCTCTCGGTTGTGAGGTTATATGATCCCTGATAATAGTGGAGAATATCTGGAGATATTCTCCACCCGAATTAAAGCAAACGGTTTCCAGCCGCTTAACGCACCAGACACGGCCTTTTTGGATCAAACTTCCAGTCCGGCACCAGGAACTGCATGCCCTGCGCATCGTCGCGCGCGCCGAGACCCATACCTTTGTAAAGCTCGTGCGCTTTCATCACCTGATCCATATCCAGCTCAACGCCCAGCCCCGGCTGTTCCGGCACGCGTACTTTACCGCCTTTGATCTGCAACGGTTCTTTGGTCAGGCGCTGATTGCCTTCCTGCCAGATCCAGTGCGTGTCGATAGCCGTGATTTTACCCGGTGCCGCAGCCGCAACCTGCGTGAACATTGCCAGCGAGATATCAAAGTGGTTATTGGAGTGCGAGCCCCAGGTCAGGCCCCATTCGTGGCACATCTGCGCCACACGCACGGAACCTTGCATGGTCCAGAAATGCGGATCCGCCAGCGGAATATCCACCGATTTCAGCTGAATGGTATGTCCCATCTGACGCCAGTCCGTGGCGATCATATTGGTGGCTGTCGGCAAACCGGTCGCCTGTCGGAACTCCGCCATCACTTCTCGCCCGGAGAATCCCTGCTCTGCCCCGCACGGATCTTCCGCATAGGCCAGCACGCCGCGCAGTTGTTTACCCAGCGCAATGGCTTCATTCAGCGACCAGGCCCCGTTGGGATCAAGCGTAATGCGCGCCTGCGGGAATCGCTGCGCCAGCGCCGTCACGGCTTCAGCTTCTTCGCTGCCCGCCAGCACACCGCCTTTGAGTTTGAAATCATTAAAGCCGTATTTCTCATACGCGGCTTCGGCCAGACGTACCACAGCCGCCGGTGTCAGCGCTTCTTCGTGGCGCAACCGGTACCAGTCGCAACTGTCACCCGGCTGGCTCTGATAGCCCAGCGACGTCTTATTGCGGTCGCCAACGTAGAACAGATAACCGAGCATTTCGACTTCATCGCGCTGCTGTCCGTCGCCCAGCAAGGATGCGACGGTCACGCCAAGGTGCTTGCCGAGCAAGTCCAGCATAGCGGCTTCAATAGCAGTCACTACGTGGATAGTAGTACGCAAATCAAACGTCTGTAATCCGCGACCTGAAGCATCGCGATCGGCGAATTTCTCCCGCACAGCGGTCATCACGTTCTTGTATTCGCCCAGCGTTTTGCCAATCACCAGCAGTGAGGAATCATCCAGCGTCTGGCGGATCTTCTCGCCACCCGGTACTTCGCCGACGCCGGTATTGCCGCTGCTGTCTTTGAGGATCAGAATATTACGGGTGAAAAACGGCGCGTGCGCACCGCTGAGATTGAGCAACATGCTGTCGTGTCCGGCAACCGGGATCACCTGCATGGAAACAATTTTTGGTGTAGATGAAGCACTCATACTCACTCCTTATTGATTCAGATTCCGTAATCAGCGGCCCATTGCCGGGCGCTTACGATCGAATGTCCAGCCGGGGATCAGGTACTGCATCGCAATGGCATCATTGCGCGCCCCGGACGGCAGTTTTTTATGCAGTTCATGCGCGCGACGGATCTGATCCATGTCGATCTCCACACCCAGTCCCGGCTTTTCAGGTACTTTGATTTTTCCGTTCACAATTTGCAGCGGCTCTTTGGTCAGGCGCTGATTGCCTTCCTGCCAGATCCAGTGCGTATCAATGGCCGTCGGTTTGCCCGGTACGGCCGCGCCAACATGGGTAAACATCGCCAGCGAAATATCGAAATGATTATTCGAATGGCAGCCCCACGTCAGGCCCCATTCGTCACAAAGTTGCGCCACGCGCACCGCGCCGTGCATAGTCCAGAAATGCGGATCCGCCAGCGGAATATCCACCGACTGCAACATCACCGCGTGCTGCATCTCGCGCCAGTTGGTGGCGATCATGTTGGTCGCAACGGGCAGGCCTGTCGCACGGCGGAATTCAGCCATCACTTCACGGCCTGAAAAACCCTGCTCTGCGCCGCACGGATCTTCAGCATAACTGAGGAGCCCGTGCAGGTCTTTGCACAGATCGATCGCTTCATCCAGCAGCCACGCGCCGTTCGGATCGACGGTAATTCGTGCATCCGGGAAACGTTTTGCCAGCGCTTTCACCGCGTCGATCTCCTGCTCCCCCGGCAGCACGCCACCTTTGAGTTTGAAATCTTTAAAACCGTAGCGGTCCTGCGCGGCTTCCGCCAGTCGTACCACGGCCTCGCTGTTCATCGCTTCCTGATGGCGCAGGTGATACCAGTCGTGAACGCCTCGCGCGCCTTCCTGATACGCCAGATCGGTTTTGTTCCGGTCACCGATGTAGAACAGGTAACCGAGCACCGTCACTTCATCACGCTGTTTGCCCGGCCCGAGCAGTTCACAGACCGGCACGCCGAGGAATTTACCCATCAGATCCAGCAACGCGGCTTCCAGCGCGGCGACCGCGTTAACCCGCAGTTCAAAGGTCCATGCGCCTTTGCCAAAGGAATCAAAATCCGACGACTGATTGCCGACATGGATCTGATGCACCAGCCGGTTAATGCGCGCCACTTCCTGGCCTTGCACCTGAGGAATGGCTTCCACCAGCGTGTTGTAAATGACTTCTCCGCCCGGCGCTTCACCCACGCCGGTATTCCCGGCGCTGTCTTTGAGGATCACGATGTTGCGGGTGAAGTAAGCGCCGTGCGCGCCGCCAATATTCATCAGCATACTGTCGTGGCCTGCCACCGGAATAACCTGCATGTCAGTGATAACCGGTGAGGATTGTGTATTCATCATGGTTTCCTTTGACTCAGAAGGCACGTAACTGAATACGTTCGATTTTTCCGACGATAAACACATAGCTGACAACCGCCAGCAACGCGTGGATCCCGACATAAATCAGCGCACCGTTGAATGACCCTGTGCTGCCGATAATGTAGCCGATGGCAATCGGGGTGATGATGCCGGAGACGTTACCGAACATATTGAACAAGCCGCCGCTCAGCCCGCTGATCTCTTTCGGTGCGGTGTCGGCCATCACAGCCCAGCCCAATGCGCCCAGCCCTTTGCCGAAGAAGGCGAAGGCCATAATGCCGACTACCATCCATTCGGTATCGACGTAGTTGCAGAAAATCATCGACATCGACAGCAGCATGCCGACCACGATCGGCGCTTTGCGGGACAGCGTAAGGTTGTTGGTTCTGCGCATCAGCCAGTCAGAAATGATCCCGCCCAGTACGCCGCCGAGGAATCCGCAAATCGCAGGCACCGAGGCCACCATGCCCGCTTTGAGGATCGACATGCCGCGCGCCTGTACCAGATATACCGGGAACCAGGTGATGAAGAAGTAGGTCAGCGCGTTGATGCAATACTGGCCGATGTAGATGCCAATCATCATGCGGGATTTCAGTAATTGCTTAAGCTGGAAGGCTTTTTCACCTTTAACAGCCGCTTTACTGGTGGTCTTCTGATCCATATTGATCAGCGCGCCACCGGCTTCCATGTAATCAAGCTCGGCCTGATTCACTCCCGGATGATCTTTCGGATCGTGGATCACTTTTAGCCAGATGAAACTCAGGATGATCCCGAGTCCGCCCATGAAGAAGAAGACGTGTGACCAGCCCACTTCGTGGGTCAGCCAGCCCATGATCGGGGCGAAAATCACGGTCGCAAAATACTGCGCAGAGTTAAAAATGGAGACGGCGGTCCCGCGTTCCTGAGCCGGGAACCAGGCGGCGACGATCCGGCTGTTGCCGGGGAAAGAAGGTGCTTCTGCCAGCCCGACCAGGAAGCGTAATGCGAAGAGAGAAACCACAATGCCAAAGCCGCTGAATATATCGACGAAGCCCTGCAGCAGGGTAAACAGAGACCAGATAAAAATACTGTAGAAATAAACTTTTTTGGAGCCGAATTTATCCAGCAACCAGCCGCCGGGTATTTGTCCGATAACATAGGCCCATGAAAATGCCGAGAAAATATAGCCCATCCCGACAGAATCCAGCCCGATATCTTTGGCCATCGCCGAACCGGCAATGGATAACGTGGCACGGTCGCCATAATTAAATGAGGTGACAATAAATAACATCACCACTATCCAGTAGCGCGCGTTAGTTCTTTTTTTGACGGCACTGGCTGCTGAAACGGTAGTTTCCATGGTGTTCTCCGGAATTAATGACAACGCCTCTAAACAGAGATAAAAGTCATTCCAGTCACAGAACTGTAGGGTTCAGAGAGGAAGGAACGCAGCCAGTATATGAACAACATTCCTTTTACTCATTGGGCAATACAACAGGCTTGAACCGCGCTTTGCATTTATCCTGAGGCAAATGCCCAGCGCGGTGCGAGTTGTTTCACAAAAAATGAAACAGCTGTGATGGCTGTCACAACTGATCGTTATCTAATTGCAACGCGACGTACAGCAATAAACGATCGTCGAAATTACCCAGATCCAGACCGGTTAATTCCGAGATACGGTTAAGCCGATATTCCAGCGTATTGCGATGGATATATAACGCTTTGGAGGTGGCGGTCGGCTGCACATTATTATGGAACCAGGATGTCAGCGTGCGGCGCAGTAATCCGTTGCCGTCAGTTGCTTTCAGCCGTGCCAGCGGACGAACCAACTCGTCGGCCTGCCAGCCACCGCGCAGACTGTCGAGCAGTACGGGCAGGATCAAATCCTGATAGAAGTAACAACGCTGTTCGGGCATCCGCTGCTTGCCGACGGTCATGGTGGTGCGCGCGGTCCGGTAGGAACGGGCAATGCTGCCGGGGCCGGTGAAAAAGTTGCCCAGCGATATGCGTACACGCAGGCGGCCAGTTTCCGTCATGCGGGAAAGCAGGTGATCGATACGCTGTCGGTGTCCGTCCGCATCCCAGCGATCGTAGCTGTTCAGCGCCGGTTTAAGCACCACCATTTCGGTGAGGGAGACAATAGCGATCAGATTGTCGCGCTCCGGCGTGGTGAGCAACGTTTGCAGCTGTTGCAGCTCGGCCATGGCGGAATCGACGCCGAGCTGTCCGCTGTCAACTTCGACCACAGCCGCCACACGCGGACGGTTCAGGTCAATGCCCAGACGCTGCGCCCATTCCATCAGCGCCGGAGAAAGTTCGTCCACGCGGATAAGATTGAGCACCAGTTCTTCACGCAGACGGCTGTCCTGCGCCAGCATGTGCAGTAAACGCGCCTGCTCGAGCATCATTTCGGCGGTCATACACACCAGTTCGCCATATTGCCGTAGCTGGGAAGGATTACCGGTCAGGCCGATCACGCCGACGATCTGCCCGTCAATACGCAGCGGCAGGTTGATCCCCGGACGCACACCGTGCAAATGCCTGGCGACGCCTTCATCAATATCGACAATACGTTCCTGTGAAATTGCCAGCAATGCGCCTTCGTGCAATTCACCAAGACGCTGATCGTCGCCACTGCCGATTATTCTTCCGCGGCCATCCATGACATTCACATTACTATCAATAATTTGCATGGTGCGGGCAACAATCTGTTGCGCCAGCTTTGCATCGAGATGATACGCCGACATGGATCCCCTGCCTTGGCTTATTGTTTTTTGTCCAGAGAGCATACCCAGCGCGTTGCTGCCATACATTATGCAAATGCCCAAAGAGCAGAAGCACCTGTTGAAGTTGCGGAGAAAGTCACATTTTTAAGCAAATGCCCAACTGGCATAAAGCATTGGCATAAAATACGGGCATAAAAAAAGGCACGCCGGAGCGTGCCTTACTTAAGAACCGTGCTGACGAATTACTGCGCCAGCAGGTAAATCGAGGTGTCACCACGCTGAATGTCCAGCGCCAGAACGTTTGGTTTGGTGTCGAGAATTTTACGCAGTTCACCCAGATTGGTGACTTTCTGCTGGTTCACGCCAAGGATCACGTCGCCTTTTTTCAGGCCGATACGTGCTGCGGTAGAACCGGCTTTCACTTCATCGACTTTCACGCCTTTCTGATCGCCCGCAGAACCGTTGCTCAGTTCAGCGCCTTCGATACCTTTATAAATGTTGCCGGATTCGATTTTAGGCGTCTGGGTACTTTGCTCAATGGTGACATCCACGTTCACCGGTTTGCCTTCGCGCAGCAGACCCAGCGTGACTTTGGTGCCAATTGGCATGGTGCCGATGTCAGCACGGAACGAAGCGAAGCTGCTGATTGGCTTGCCGTTCATGCTCAGGATCACGTCACCGGCTTTGATGCCCGCTTTCTCTGCCGCAGATTTCGGCATGACCTGGCTGATGAATGCGCCGCGCTGTGCGTCGACTTTCATGGCTTTCGCCAGTTCAGAGTTCAACTCGGTACCCATGATGCCCAGTTCGCCACGTTTCACCTGACCGAACTCAATCATCTGTTTGGACAGGTTTTTCACCATGTTACTTGGGATCGCAAAACCGATACCGATGTTGCCACCGTCCGGAGCCAAGATCGCCGTATTCAGACCAATCAGTTCACCGTTCAGGTTCACCAGCGCACCGCCGGAGTTACCGCGGTTGATCGCCGCATCCGTCTGGATGAAGTTTTCGTAGTTTTCGATATTCAGGCCGGAACGTCCCAGTGCAGAAACGATACCGGAAGTCACGGTTTCGCCCAAACCATACGGGTTACCGATAGCCACGGTGTAATCACCGACGCGCAGTTGCTCGGAATCGGCCATTTTAATGGCTGTCAGATTTTTCGCGTTTTGCAACTGGATAACAGCGATGTCTGAACGCGGATCTTTACCGATCACTTTCGCGTCGAATTTACGGCCATCGTTCAGCTGAACGCTGATTTTTGTCGCGTTATCAACTACATGATTGTTGGTAACCACATAACCTTTATCGGCATCAATGATGACGCCGGAACCCAGCGCGCGGAAATCTTCTTTCTGCTCAGGTGCTGGCTGACCATCTGGTCCCTGACCGCCGCCCTGACAAACCGGTGAACCCTGGAACGGAGAACCGTCCTGGCACAGCGGCGAGTTCTGACCAAAGAACTGCTGGAACTGCTGGCCCATGCGCGGTGTTTTTACCGATGCACTGCCTTCCACGTTCACGCTCACCACGGATGGCATCACTTTTTCCAGCATTGGCGCCAGACTTGGCAGCTGTGTAGAGCTGGCGGACGAAGACGCTGTTTCAGCAGCCAGTGCAGAAGAAACCGGGGCCATTGCCATACCGATACTTAACGCTAATGCGCTGAGGAATAAACTCGATTTTTTCATTTTTCAGGATCTCTTAAAATTATTGTGGCAACCAAAATAGTCGCTTTGCTTGGTAGTCGTGATACTGAGATGGTATTAATAGCGTGAAGTTCATCAGGGTCGATCTGACAATGGTAAAAAATTATTGTCAGTATTTACAAATGGCGTTTTTTCAGACAGTTCCGTAAAGAAAATTAAAGAGAGTTCAACTTGTCTTTTTAAAAACAAATTACTCAGCCGCCATGAGTCTTCTGTATTCATCATACGCATAAAGGTCAGTCATTCCGCTGATATAATCCTGAATCATTCTCGCCCGGTAATAAAACTCCTGCGCCGCATGGTTTGCGACCGGTAATCCTACCAGCGCCGTCACGGCATTGTTGTAAGCCAGACGATGCTTGGCAGAGATCTTATGCAGCAGACGGGTTTCTATAGGATATTTCCTGTGTGTATCTTCCTGAACCAGCTGCGAAAAATCCGAAAGCGGCATGTCCAGCAGCGGGCTGTAAATATCCAGTAATCCGCTGATCACCCGGTAGCCCTGCAATTCCAGCTCTTCGACTTCGTGATGATTGAAAACCTGTTTGAAAGCCACGCTTTTATAAATCTCTAACAAACGATTAGCCTGACTGTCATCTTCGAGCAGGGCATGATTAAACGTGCCCTGATAAATATCTTCTATATTATCAATGAAGCGGCGTGCCGCGTGCGGGACAAGTTGTTTGACAGTCTGAACACGCAATTCCATAAAGAAGTAATCGACCGGATTACGGAAGGTTTTGGCTTTATCCATTTTCTCGTAAGCGGTACGAACCACTTTATCGAAGAAGTCGTTTTTCTCAATCTCGCCCCATTCGCGATACAGATAATGATAGAGCTGATCGACGCTAAAAATGTTTTTTTCGACCGCATCTTCGAGATCCGCAATACAGTAAGAAATATCATCCGCCGCTTCCATAATGTAGGTGAGCGGAAAACGGTTGAACTCACCCAGACTCAGTTCGCTGCGCAACTCTTTAATAAACGACTCTTCTGCCAGATAAAAACCCGGTTTTTTCATCAGGTAATCATGCGAAGGCAGTTTAGCCATTGAATACGCCGGACGGGTATATTTCAAAATGCAGGCAGTCTGGCTGTAAGTCAGATTGAGTTTGAGCAGGGTAAATACCAGCCGGATGGCCTGCGCGTTGCCTTCAAAATTAGACAGATCGTAGCGGATTTTGCTGCGCAACTGATTGAGTTCAACGTCCCCGGACGTCAGGCGTAAACAGGCCACCAGACAGGAATCTGTTTCCTGCGGCGTTTCGCCACAACTGCCGGTATCCATCCTTTTGGCAAACCAGTTATTAATCGCCGACTCACCAAAATGTCCGAACGGGGGATTGCCAATATCGTGCATCAGGCAGGCCATTTCGACCACGCTTTCGAATGGATCGGTTACATCGTAAAGGCCATATGCCTCGAGTTTCCCCTGACGCCGCAGACGGTGCAGCACTTCTTTGGCGATATGACGGCCAACCTGCTGAACTTCAAGAGAATGGGTCAGACGACTGCGGACGGCGGCGTTTTTCTCCAGCGGAAAAACCTGCGTTTTTTGCTGCAAACGGCGGATGGCGGCGGAGTTGATAATACGCCCGCGATCGCTTTCAAACTGGCGAACCACGTCGTACGCATCACGCGCCTCAATCGGGGCGCTGAAAGGACGCTGAAAATTGAATTTCGCTTTAAAATCGATCCCGGACATGATTTCCCACCTTTTCAGCCACTCGCGCGTCAAACCGACACCAGGACAGCATCCCAAACGCATTATCTCTTGTCATTAGCCATGATAGACTATCAGCCATTGTTTTCGTGATTAAACCGTCAATTCCGCACAAGCTGCGGCTTATTCCAACCACATCTGCGAGTATTTATATGAAAGTAGGCATCATCGGTGCAATGGAGCAGGAAGTCACCCTGCTGCGCGACAAAATCATCAATCGTCAGACTATCGAACGCGCGGGCTGCGAAATCTACACCGGTCAGCTGCACGGCGTAGACGTGGCGCTGCTGAAATCTGGCATCGGTAAAGTGTCTGCGGCGATGGGCACCACGCTGTTGCTGGAACATTGCCGTCCTGATGTGGTGATCAACACCGGTTCCGCGGGTGGTCTGGCAAAAACGCTGAAAGTGGGCGATATCGTGGTATCTGATGAAGTGCGTTATCACGATGCTGACGTCACCGCGTTTGGTTATGAACCAGGCCAGATGGCCGGTTGCCCTGCGGCTTTCACTGCGGATCCGGAACTGATTACGCTGGCAGAAAACTGCATCCGTGAACTGAATTTAAACGCCGTCCGCGGTCTGGTGTGCAGCGGCGACGCATTCATTAATGGTGCTGCGCCTCTGGCCCGTATCCGCGCCACCTTCCCGCAGGTCGCGGCAGTGGAAATGGAAGCGGCGGCTATCGGTCACGTGTGCCATCTGTTTGACACGCCGTTCGTGGTCGTTCGCGCCATTTCTGACGTGGCAGACGGTGAATCGCACCTGAGCTTTGAAGAGTTCCTGGTCGTTGCAGCACAGCAATCTACCCTGATGGTCGATGCGATGCTGAAAGCGCTGGCAGCGTCAGAAGAGTGATTGTTCGCGGGTTTTGTCTGGCGCTCTGCTGCCTGTGGCTGCCTCTGACGGCCACAGCGGCACCGGCGCAACGGGTGGTCAGTCTGGCACCCAATCTGACAGAACTGGCGTACGCGGCGGGTCTCGGTGGTCAGTTAGTCGGAGTTAGTGCTTACTCCGATTATCCGCCGCAGGCCAGCAAGCTGGAACAGGTGGCGAACTGGCAGGGGATCAACGTCGAACGCATTCTGACGCTGAAACCCGATCTGGTGCTCGCCTGGCGCGGCGGAAATCCTCAGCGTCCGCTGGATCAGCTGACGTCTCTTGGCATCAAAGTGCTTTATCTTGACCCGCAGAATGCGGATCAGGTGGCGCAGGCGCTGGAACAACTCGCCTCCTTCAGCCCTTCTCCTGCCACCGCGCAGAGCGCCGCAAAAACGTTTCGCCAGCAATGGCAGGCACTTAAGCAGAAGTATCACCGGCAAACACCGGTTCCGGCGTTCATCCAGTTCGGCACGCAGCCCCTGTTTACGGCTTCTGCCGCCACGATGCAAAGCGAAGTGCTGGATGTCTGCGGAGCAAAAAACATTTTTGCCGACAGCCGTGTTCCCTGGCCGCAGGTCAGCCGGGAACAGGTTTTAACCCGTCGGCCACAGGTTATTGTTATTTCTGGCGGAAAATCGCAAAAACAGGTTATTGAGGATTACTGGCATTCGCTGCTTAAAGCGCAGGTCATTGCGCTGGATGCGGACTGGTTCAGCCGTGCCGGACCGCGGATTTTGCTGGCAGCACAACAGCTGTGTCCCCAGCTGGCAGCTCTGCCTGAAAGGTAAATGCTTACTAACAAAAAGTGCCGCGGGTTCTCTTCCCTCTCTGTCGCACTTTTCTGAATTGTTCCTTTATTAACCAAAATCAATAATTCAGTGCTGTCATCTGGTAACATGTCCGGCGTAAAATCTTCGCTGCAATGCAGTTCCCCGCTTTGTTATTATCTCTTTGTTATACAACGTTGTTATACGACGAAATATAAAAAGTCTGATGTGTGCGTAAAAAAGAAACGTCAGAGAAAAGCGTGATTTCCATCCGGAACATAAGAAATCCGGATTAAAGGCTTTGAAAACTTTACCGATAACTTTTTCAGCCTGGGCTGAATTTTTATTACACCAGCAGGAAAGAAATTTAATGAAAGCTTTATTACTCAGTGCGTTGCTCGCCTTGAGCCCGCTGGTTGCTGTCGCTGGCATGACAAATGGCGAGATTCATATCAGCCTGACCATTTTACCCAGCTGCAAAATTGATGCTGCGCACAGCGGCACGTCCGTCACCTGCGCCAGCCGGACAATGATGCAACCGCATATCAGCGAAATGATGCTCACCGCCGTTCCGGGGATCAGCATGGATTCAAAGCTGGTGACCGTTGAATGGTAACCGCTTGGTGAATGCTTACTTACCTGAACACCCGCGTCTGACCATTAAAAAAGCCCGTCTGCATCAGCAAACGGGCTTTTAATTTATACAAATTCTCTACCCTGGATCATTCGAGCTGTATCAAGGCGGCAATTGAATGCAATCCCCGGGAGCTTACACAAGTAAGTGACCGGGGTGAATGAAAGCAGCCAACGCAGAGACAGCTTGAAGGATGAAGGGTAATTAGATGCTAAAGGAAGAGCCGCACCCACAGGTTGTCTTAGCATTCGGGTTGGTCACAACGAAACGTGAACCTTCCAGACCTTCTGTGTAATCCACTGAACCGCCGACCAGATATTGCAGGCTCATCGGGTCAACCACCAGCGCCACACCGGCTTTCTCGATGGTCATGTCGCCGTCGTTAATTTTATCGTCGAAGGTAAAGCCGTACTGAAAACCACTGCAACCGCCGCCGGTGATATAAACACGCAGCTTCAGGTTTGGATTTTCTTCATCCGAAATAAGGTGCTGTACCTTACGTGCCGCGGCCTCAGTAAACTGTAACGGCAACGCGGCTGTGTCATTCATCAATGCTTCGCTCATAATCTCTCACTCCCAATCCGCATTTGTTCAGGCCGCCGGATTGACTGTCTGAATAATGTACTCATTATCTAATACCTGAAAGTATGGTTCAAGTATGGGCATTTTTTGCTGCGCTGTCCTGCTTATTGGTGCCTTCGGCGTCGGGTTCTGCCTGCGCTTTCTCTGCATTTTCACGTTCCTGCCTCTGCAAGGTGCGGGTCAGGATCGCGGAATACAAGGGTTTACCGCCTAAAAACTGTGCCAGCAGGGTCGCGCCAAGGCAGGTAATGATCATCGGTAAAATAAGCTGATAGTTATCGGTCATTTCAAGAACCAGCACAATACCGGTGAGCGGCGCACGGACACTGGCGGCAAACAGCGCCCCCATCCCGGCTATCGCAAACGTCGCGGGCTGGATACCGTACTGCGGGAACCACGTTAGCGCGGCGGTACCAAATGCCGTGCCCAGCAGCGTGCCGAGCGCCAGCATCGGGGCGAAAATCCCGCCCGGTGCGCCGGAAGCAAAGCACAAAAGCGTTGTCACCACGCGAACAAGAAAGATCACCAGTAACATCATCAGGCTGTATTTTCCTGCCGCTGCCAGCGGGATCAGCGCAAAACCGCCGCCGGTGACTTCCTGATGAACCAGCCCGAGCAGGCCACAAAATCCGCCCAGCATCCCGCCAATCACCAGGATATTTCGCAGATTACCGCCATGAACACGGGCAAACATGTCCTGCGTGCGGAAAATCAGGGCGTTAAACATCACGCCGACCACGCCAAAAACCATCCCCAATACCAGATACAACCACAGCGTATTCAGCGGTGCGTTGGCCAGCCTGCCCACTTCGATCACTGCGCCGTCGCCGTTGAAAATCCGGAAAACGATGCTCGACATGATTACACCGATAAACACTGCTTTTATCGATATAAGGCTGTAACGAAATTGCAGGCGCATCTCTTCGAGGATGAACAAAATACCTGCCAGCGGTGCGTTAAAGGCCGCAGAAAGCCCGGCCGCCGCACCGGTCGCCAGCAGTGAGTGGCGCGCTTCCGCACTGCGCAGACGGAAAATATCGAACATCATTTTCCCGACATTGGCACCCATCTGCACGGTCGGCCCTTCCCTGCCCAGCACCATTCCCGCGCCGAGCGTACCCAGACCGCCAAAAAATTTCACCGGGATCACCCGCCACCAGCGAACAGGACGCAACTCTTCCAGCGCCCCTTCGATTTCCGGGATCCCCGAACCGCCCGCTTCCGGCGCGAATTTGCGCACCAGATAATATCCAAACATCGCCATGACCGCCGAGATAACAAAGGTCAGCGGCCACAGCAGGATCCAGTAATCACTGAACATCCCAACGCTCGAAAGACGCAACGCCATCACCAGATTCACGGTTTTTTCAAAAGCAACGCCCAGCAGACCGGCAACCGTGCCCACCAGTGCAGCCATGATCAAAATCGTGACCGGTGTTTTGTCACGGCGAAGTAAAAGGCGCAGCGCTTCGCTGCGTTTACGGGGGCCGCGGACCTGCGCGCCCGCTACATTCTCAGTTTCAGATTCATTCATCACGGAAAGGAAAATACAGAAATGGTTATGGAAGATGAATGAATTTAATCATACAAATTGGCTCCCTGACAGGATCAGCAACAAAATGCAGCACGGTTTACGGTTTTATAACGCCGCTCAGTTCACTAGAATGGGCGCAACAAAATTTCTTTACCCAGAACCCAGCAATTTCAGGAGTTGAATAATGAGTAAGTCAGAAAGTCTGTTCACGCAGGCGCAAGCGCTAATCCCGGGCGGTGTTAACTCGCCGGTACGTGCCTTCTCCGGCGTTGGCGGCGTGCCATTATTCATCGCTCGCGCTGACGGTGCTTTCCTGTTTGATGCCGATGGCAAAGCGTATATCGACTATGTCGGTTCGTGGGGCCCGATGGTGCTTGGTCATAACAACGCCGAAATCCGCAGCGCGGTGATTGAAGCCGCAGAACGTGGCCTGAGCTTTGGCGCGCCGACCGAAATGGAAGTCAAAATGGCCGAACTGGTCACCAGTCTGGTGCCAAGCATGGACATGGTGCGCATGGTCAACTCCGGCACCGAAGCCACCATGAGCGCGATTCGTCTGGCGCGCGGCTTCACCCATCGCGATAAAATCGTCAAATTCGAAGGCTGCTATCATGGCCATGCCGACTGCCTGCTGGTGAAAGCCGGCTCCGGCGCGCTGACTCTCGGCCAGCCAAACTCTCCGGGCGTTCCGGCTGATTTCGCGAAACACACCCTGACCTGTACCTATAACGATCTGGATTCAGTGCGTGCCGCGTTCGAACAATTCCCTGACGACATCGCCTGTATCATCGTTGAGCCGGTCGCGGGCAACATGAACTGTGTGCCGCCTTTGCCGGAATTCCTGCCTGGCCTGCGCAAGATTTGTGACGAGTTTGGCGCGCTGCTGATTATCGACGAAGTGATGACCGGTTTCCGCGTCGCGCTGGGCGGTGCTCAGGAGTATTACGATGTGATGCCTGACCTGACCTGTCTGGGCAAAATCATCGGCGGCGGTATGCCGGTGGGCGCATTTGGTGGCCGTCGTGACGTGATGGAAGCACTGGCACCGACCGGCCCTGTCTATCAGGCAGGAACGCTTTCCGGCAACCCGATTGCCATGGCAGCGGGTATCGCCTGTCTGACGCAAGTCGCACAACCGGGCGTGCATCAGACCCTGACCGAGCGCACCACACAACTGGCCGAAGGCTTGCTGGATGCGGCGCAGGAAGAAAATATTCCGTTCGTGGTGAACCACGTCGGCGGAATGTTCGGTCTGTTCTTCACTGATGCCAAAACCGTGACCTGCTACCAGGACGTGATGAAGTGCGACGTTGAGCGCTTTAAGAAGTTTTTCCATCTGATGCTGGAAGAAGGCGTTTATCTGGCACCTTCCGCGTTTGAGGCTGGCTTTATGTCTCTCGCTCATACTCAGGAAGACATCCAGCGCACCATCGATGCCGCACGTCGCTGTTTTGCTAAGCTTTAATATCTGGTGAAGTCGGCTCCTCCCCTGCGAAGGGGAGGAGCAAAAGCCACTTCCAAAGAAAGATCCGTTCTCAATATCTCTCTTTTTTGTTCACTGAAACTTTCTATTTCGCCTGTTTTCTCAGCAAATAGATGAAGTACGGCGCGCCGATAAATGTCGCGAGCAAACCTGCGGGGATCTGGTTGGGGAAGATAATCATCCGGCCGCACCAGTCGGCAAATACCATCAGTAAACCGCCGAGAATGCTGGCGACCATCCACTGCGGAACCGCACGACGAAAGCCCATCATACGCGCCATATGCGGTGCCATCAGACCGACAAAGCTCAGCGGCCCGATGGTCAGCGTCGCGGCAGCCGTCATCACCGCCGCCAGCAATAAAATCGCCATACGCGTTGACGTCAGTGCAACGCCGACTGATTTGGCCGTCACGCTGCCCAGTGGCAAAATATTAATCCAGCGACGACAGAACGGCACAATCACCATCAGCACCGCAGCCAGAATGAGCGTCCGCCATGCGGCTTCAGCGGACACAGAATAAGTAGAACCGGAAAGCCAGGTCAGCAAACCGCCCATACGCGGATCACCGCTCGCCAGCAGCAGTGACATCAGCGTGGTAAATGCGGTACTCAGCGCGATACCGGTCAGCAACATACGTTCGGCAGAAAAACTGCGCAGACCCGATGCCATCATAATCACCAGCAACGTCAGCGCCGCACCGAGACTCCCCGCCGGTAACAGCCAGGCAAAGGCATCACCCGGCGCGATAAACATCATCACGACCACGCCGGTCGCCGCACCCGAGCTTATTCCCAGCACTTCCGGGCTCGCCATCGCATTACCGGTGAGTTTCTGGATAAGCACGCCGGAAGACGCCAGCATGATGCCCGCCGCCAGCGCCGCCATCACTCGTGGTAAACGCCACGGCAGCAGCGCCTGTAGATCCGCACCTGTTGACCAGTTCCAGCCTGTCGCGTTACGTCCGGCCATCAGCGCGATAACCAGCCCGATAAACAGCACAGCCAGCGCCAGCGCGACCCAGCGCACCAGATGGTGACGTTCAGCCGGCACGTTATCGCCCTGATCCATCGGCGGCGGCGTCATGCTGTTGCGAAGACGAGGCAGCAGCCACAGCAGCAACGGCGCGCCGACCAGCGCGGTCGCGGCACCGGTCGGAATTTCCATCCAGAACGTGGTGATGTACTGCATCACCTGATCGGTGAACCACAGCAGCAACGCACCAATCAGCGGCGCCATAATCAGACGTGAAGGCAAACGCCGCGCTCCGAGCATTTTCGCCAGCAGCGGGGCGAACAGGCCGATAAAACCGACGATGCCGACCGCGTTAACCAGCTGTGCACTCATCAGGATGGCCAGCGTCAGCACCGCCAGGCGTGCCGCAGAAAGCCCGAGACCGAGGTTTTTGGCCACGCCATCGTCAAGTCCCAGCAGCGTCATCGGACGCTGCAACAGAAACGCCAGCAGCCAGACAATAATCACACGCGGCAACAGGAAACTGGCGACATCCCAGTCCTGCTGCGTCAGTGAACCGCTGCTCCACATGTAAAGACTTTGCAGGCTCTGATAATTGAAGATACCGATCAGGCCATTAACCGCACCGCAATACAAACCGAGCACCAGACCCGCCAGGATTAACGTGACCGGCGACATGCGTTTGCCCCAGGCGATACCGAACACCAGCGCACCAATCACCACCGCGCCGATCATGGCAGCAAACTGCTGGGTGATCATTCCACCCGGCAGCGCCCACAACGTGGCAACCGTCAGGCCGAGTTGCGCGCCCGCCGAAACGCCCAGCGTCGCAGGTTCAGCCAGAGGATTACGCAACACCTGCTGGAACAGTAAACCGACCAGCCCGAGCCCGGCTCCCGCGAGCAATGCCACGGCGATGCGCGGCAGTGAGCTGTAATGGAAAAGCATCTGCTGCACGTTGTCGATATCCGGCTGCCACAGTGCGCCGCGCCATTGTGCGTAAGGCAATTGCAGATGCAGGTTGTAAATACTGAGCGCACCCGCAGCCAGTGCCAGAATAATCAGAAGAGTCAGCGAAACGCTGAGCGAACGGCGGTTCATACCGGTTTCCTCAGCGTGTTGGTTAAAATATTGCAGAAGTGCATCGCGCTGAACGTTGCGCCGTAGTACCAGACGGCAGGGATGACGGTGAACTGGTTCGCACGAACGAACGGCATGGATTTCCACAGCGGCGTTTTTTCGACGGCCTTCATGATGTCAGCGCTGTCGTGATCAAAACATAACACGCGGGCATTTTTGATCGCCGCCAGCCTTTCTACTCCGACGGAAACACTGCCCCAGAAACTGCCCTCACCCTGCCAGGCGTTGGTGAGCCCGACATCGTTCATCACTTCATGCAGCATACTGCCTTGTCCGAAGACCAGAACATGGCGCGGATCGATGAACGTGATCAGCAACAACGGCTGCTGTGCTACTGGCTTCAGCTTTTCGCGGGTTCTGGCTAAAGTGTCCTGATACCGCTGCAAATGCTGTTCTGCACGATCTTGCAAACCGAGCGTATCCGCCAGTTTGTGCAGCGAACGGATCGCCAGGTCTAATGGCTTCGCAGAGCCGTCATTGGCTTTGACACTCAGCAACGGCGCAATGGTTTCCAGCTGAGCGGTCGCCGGGCCGTAACCCTGCGTCAACAGCACCAGTGACGGTTTCAGTTGCTGGATAAGTTCCATATTCGGCTCGGTGCGCTGACCGACGTCAATCACGCCCGGCGCCAGCGGCGGTTCGGCTACCCAGATGTTGTAATTGCGAATATCCGCAATCGCCAGCGGCATCACGCCGAGTGCAATCAGAAGTTCAGCGGGAAGCCATTCGAGCGCAATAATGCGGCTGAGATCGGGGCGGGACGCAGAAAGCGCGGGCAAAGATGTCAGCAACGGAGAAAGCGCCATCATCTGCAAAATACGACGGCGCGTTATTCCGGAAAAGTGTGAAATATCAGACATATCAGTATACGAAGCTCACCGGTGCGCCACCCGCAGGATGCGGCAAAATACCCATCGGAATGCCATAGATTTGTTCGAGCACGTCACCGCGCATCATTTCTTCAGGTTCACCCTGAGCGATCATCTCGCCGCCACGCAGCGCCATCAGCTGGTCACAATAGCGGGCTGCCATATTCAGGTCATGCAGCACCGCAATCACGGTGAGGCCTTTTTCACGGCTCAGACGCTGGATCAACGCCAGAACGTCTTTCTGATGGGCGATATCGAGCGCAGAAGTCGGTTCGTCAAGCAGCAGGCAGCGGCTGTCCTGCGCCACCATCATCGCCAGCCACGCACGCTGACGTTCGCCGCCGGACAGGCTGTCGACCAGACGATGTGCAAAGGGTTTCAGCCCCACCAGCGAAATCGCTTCTTCGACTTTTTCTTTATCGTGATGTTTGAAACGCCCGAGCGCGCCGTGCCACGGATAGCGGCCAATCGCCACCAGCTCCTGCACGGTCATGCCTTCTGCCGCCGGAAGTTGCTGCGGTAAATACGCGACCTGCCGCGCAAAAGCTTTGCTGTCCCACTGCGCCAGCGGCGTTTCATTGAGGTAAATCGTTCCGGATGTCGCCGCCTGATGACGTCCCAGCATTTTTAACAACGTCGACTTCCCTGAGCCATTGTGACCAATCAGCCCGCACACTTTTCCTTGCGGGAAAGTCAGTGACAGTGGCGCAAGAAGCGTGCGGCCCGGGACGGCAAAACTCACATCCTGCAGGCGAAAGACGCTGTCTGGCAGCGGAGAAGAAGGATGTACGTTGTTATCAGGCATAAGATTTTCTACGTCGACATCTGGTTGAGAACAGGAAACGGGCACGACCAGCGTGCCCGGATTTTAGTGCTTATGACGCTATCGATATCCTAAGTAATTCGGCTTGCAGGAAGGCGACAAGTTCGCGAATCCCCGGGAGCTTAGTCAGCTAAGTGACCGGGGTGAACGAACGCCGTCAACGCATCTGCGGCCTGAATTACGACGGATATCAGAAGCGGAATGTGGCGGTAGCTACCACCTGACGATCTGAACCCCAGTAACAGGCGTAATCGCGGTAGCAGCTGGCGACATATTCGCGATCCAGCAAGTTGTTGATGTTCAGACCCACGGAAGAACCAGGCAGGCCGAAGCGACCCAGATCGTATTTCACTGTGGCATCTACCAGCGTATAGGACGAAACGTTGAACGCTTCATTCTCTCTGGATGCATTCACACCGTTCGCTGTATAGAAGCTGGAACTGGCACCAACATAACGCACACCGGAACCGACTGTCAGGCCGCTGAGCGCAGTTTCGTGGAAGGTATAATCCGCCCACAGAGACGCCATATTCGCCGGTACTTCAACAGGACGCTTGCCTTCGAAATTGGTGTCATGCGTGTATTTTGCATCGGTGTAGGTGTAAGACGCCGTGACGTTGATGTTGGCGTTAACCGCGGCTTTGGCTTCGAGTTCCACACCACGCGAACGTATTTCACCAGACTGAACGCTAAAGGCAGCATCAGCAGGATTGGCCGTCAGGTTTTTGTCTTTTGTCAGCTGGTATACCGCTGCCGTCAGGCTGATCGGACGATCGTTCGGGATATATTTGATCCCGGCTTCGTACTGTTTGCCCATTGAAGGATCGAATGGCTTCCCTTCTTTGGTCGCGCCTGCGGTCGGTTCAAAGGATTCGCTGTAGCTGAAGTACGGAGAAATCCCGTTGTCGAACAGGTAGTTCAGACCGCCACGCCAGGTGAACTGCTCATCGTTGATCTGCGACGCGCTGTTGGTCGTGCGGGTAAAGGTTGAGCTTTTCGCGAAGTCGTAACGACCGCCAACAGTCAGGATCCACTTATTCCACTCTGCCTGATCCTGCACATACAGACCGGTTTGTTCCTGACGATTGAGAAGCTCGTACGGGAAGTACAGGGAAACGTTGCCGTTACCATATTGCGGATTCGCCAGATTCAGGTTACTTGCACTGCCGTAGTCTGCGTCAATATCGTTACGCATACGCATGTAATCAACACCAGCCAGCACGGTATGATCGATATCGCCGGTGCCGAATTTGGCCTGTGCCTGTGTATCGACATCAAAGTTCGCCAGCTTCTCTTTGGACTGAACATAGCTGCGCGTAATGTTGCCGTTACCGAGGTAACCGAAGCCGTAAACGGATTTATATTCGGTATCGAGTTTGGTGTAGCGCAGGTTCTGACGAACCGTCCAGGTATCATCAAACTGATGCGCGAAGCTGTAACCGACCATTTTCTGGTTGCGGGACATGCGGTTACCCGCTTCACCTTCATTGAAATCTGTCGGGAGTTTATGTGCTTTACCGTTGGCATCGTAATACGGCACCACGGTACCTTCACGCGGCAACCAGCCGTAGTAACCCGCATCCGGATCGTTCTGGAAATTGCTCAGGAAGGTAAAGTCAGTTTTATCATCAGGACGCCATGAGAAAGACGGGGCAATGGAATAGCGTTTCTCTTTCGCCATTTCCTGTTGCGCATCCTGACTGCGCGCCACACCGGTCAGACGGTAGGAATACACGCCTGCATCATCAATGGCATCGCTGAAATCAAATCCGGTCTGGTACAGGTTATCTGTACCCATTTTGAACTGCACTTCTTTAAGCGGTTCAGTAGTCGGGCGCTTGCTGACCATACTGACAACGCCGCCCGGATTGCTTTTACCGTACAAAACGGAAGAAGGCCCGCGCAGCACTTCAACACGCTCAAGCATGTACGGATCCATCGATACTTCAGAATAGTTATCACCCTGAAGTTTGATGCCGTCGAGATACTGGTTGGTGTTAACAGAGGTGAAGCCGCGGATTGCCATGGCGTCGATGGTGTTAGAACTGCCACGGCTGGCAAAGACACCCGGCGTATAACCCAGGGCTTCTTTCACCGTCACCGGTTGCTTCATGTCCATTTCTTCGCGAGTCACCACGGAAACAGATTGTGGGGTTTTCACCAGTGGCGTGTCGGTTTTTGTACCGGTTGCGCTGTGTTTTGCTGCGATGGTCGCCGCAGGGCCCCATGCAGATTCCTGTGCCGCTTCGGGAGCAGAAGAAGCCGTCACATTAATGGTATCTTCCTTCGCAGGCGCGGTGGTGGCGGCACCCGCGTAAAATGCGGCAGTACCCAGTGCTGCGGTAATGGTTATAGCTAATGTCCGACGCTTAAATGCGCCTTTTGGGACAGAATTTGAAAGCGAGCGTTGAGAAGCCATTGCATAATCTCTGGAGTGGAAATGGGAATGTAAACGATAATTATTATTATGACCGTCGCATATTATGCGCAATATCCGGCCTTCCGCAAGTGCATTTAGCCGTCCGGGCTTATGACCGAATGAAAAATAGCCCCATGTAAATCAGGGGTAAAAGTGATGATGGAATGTTCGAAACGGATTGTGATGCAGATGTGGATACATCACTTGAGTTGTAAAAAATAAGAAACAACTCCCCTCTTCAACCTTTTATCTGATTTTTTTAATTGTGAAATTTGAAGCCTGCGTCATCGTTCACTGTGCGATTTGAGAGCAAAACGAGAAACGGCCAGATAAACAGCAGGTAAACTCTCAGCGCAGGATAAAAGTAAAACAATCTCAACATACTTTAATTCTCTGATGGCATTTCGGTGTAATTAAGGGAATGCATAACATCTTATTTTTATACGCATGGAGCACAATAATGAAAAACATTAACTGGCCACAATTATCATTAAGCGAAAGAATGAAGTTGATGGAACAACCGGCGGGGCCAGCCATTCCGGTAGTGATCGACAGCGATACATTCAATGAAATAGACGATCAGATAGCGATTGCCTGGGCTATGTTACATCCGCAGAAAATTGATCTGCAGGCACTTTATGCAGCCCCTTTTACCAACAGCTTTTTTGGTAAAGAAAATACGCATGTTTATGTCAAAGATGCACAGCAAGGGATGTTACTCAGTTTTGATGAAATGCACCGGGTTATAAAGAAAGTCCCTCATAAAAACACACCGGATATTTTTAAAGGTTCGACACAATATCTGAAAAATCGCGAGAAACCGGAAACTTCGCCAGCAACCGTGGATTTGATAGAACGGGCATTACGTTGTGAAGGGACATTGCAGGTGCTGTCCATTGCCGCTCCCACTAACGTTGCCAACGCGCTGTGCCTTGAACCTGAAATCATACATAAAATACATGTTACATGGTTAGGGGGAAACAGTTTCAACTGGAAAGATAATCAGGAATTCAATCTGATGCAGGACGTGGCGGCAAGCCGGGTACTATTTGATAGCGGAGTGGCGTTAACCCAGATCCCCTGCTTTGGCGTCGCCAATACACTGGCCTCGTCCGTTCCTGAGTTACAATATTACTTCGCCAACACCAGCACTATCGGGAAGTATATTGCCGACATCGCCCCGAATTGTCCGTGGATTGGTTTTGCCTCACGTAAAGTCATCTGGGATATTGCGACGGTAGGATATATTCTTGACCCTGACTGGTTTACCGCCGAATTTCATGCATCTCCGCTTATCAATGATAATTTTAGCTGGAGCTTCGATAACCGCCGTCACCCTGTCCGGGTTATCCAGTTTATTGAACGGGATGAATTATTCAGGGATCTTTTCCGTAAAATAATTGATGCAGATAATCAATAAAAAATGAGGTAATGATGCCACAAATACTTACGGTAGTACTGGGCATGATAGTGTTGATTATTATAGCTCTTATTTTCTCAGAAAATATAAAAGCCATAAATCTTCGCACTGTCATCGGTGCATTTATCATTCAGGCAGGTTTAGCTGCATTTGTTCTGTTTTTCCCGGCTGGAGAGAAAGTACTCTTTAAAATATCGAATTCCCTGAACAGTCTGATGGGTTATTCGGGGGAAGGTATCAATTTTATGTTCGGCGATATCGGAAAATTTAAATTCGGATTCATTTTTGCTTTCCATGTACTGCCTATCATTATCTTTATGTCCTCCCTTTTCTCGGTGCTTTATTACCTGGGTATTATGCAATGGGTAATACGCATTATCGGTAAAGCCGTACAGGTTTTGCTGAAAACGAGCCCGGCAGAATCGATGTCCGCCACAGCCAACATTTTTGCGGGTAATACCGACGTTTTTCTGCTGATGAAACCTTATGCCCCCAGAATGACCCGCTCAGAACTCTTCGCTCTGATGACTGGCGGTGTTGCATCTATCGCAGGCTCAGTGCTGATAGGCTATGCCGGTATGGGCATTGAGCTGCGCTATCTCGTTGCAGCGGCTTTTATGTCCGCACCGGGAGGTTTGCTGATGGCCAAACTCTTGTACCCGGAGACAGAGCCCGAACAGGTTGCTGATATTTCTTTTACCCAATCTGACGAGGAACACCCGATCAATATCGTCGAAGCGGCGACAAATGGTGCCAGCAATGGCTTGAAACTGGCGGTTAATGTCGGGGCTATGTTGCTGGCACTTATAGCCCTTATTGCCATGATTAACGGACTCCTGGGATGGGTCTTCAGCATTTTTGGTATTGAAGGCATTACCCTGCAACTGATCTTCAGCTATGTTTTTTCCCCTGTAGCCTGGCTGCTGGGCGTGCCGGGTAATGAAATTTTACAGGTGGGGAATTTGCTTGGGCAAAAACTGGTGCTTAATGAATTTGTCGCTTACAGCAGCTTTCTTCCTTTAAAAGATTCTCTGACGGAATACTCGCAAATCATTATCACGATGGCACTTGCCGGATTCGCTAATTTATCCGCTCCTGCGGCGTTAATTGGCGTACTGGGAGGCCTGGTCCCCGCCCGAAAAAGTTACATTGCTAAAATGGGCATGAAGGTGATTTTGGCCGGTACGCTCTCAAACTTAATGAGTGCAGCACTGACCGGATTTTTCTATTTAATCGCCTCTTCATGATCAAGAGATAAAAAAAGGGCACGATTTTCATCGCACCCTTTTTAATATCCTAAATCATTCAAGTTGATTTAACGCAGCCAACGCCGAGCCAGCTTGAAGGATGACGGATATTTAGTTGCCTGAACCAAACATATCCTTGATCCAGCCCGCAACGCCGTTGCTGTCTTTCTTCTCATCCTGAGATTGTGGCTGTTGTTGTTGCCCGGATTGCTGTTGCTGTTGTTGCTGCTGCATCTGTTGCTGTTGTTGCTGCTGTTGCTGAACAGCGGTCACAGAAGCCTGGCACATGGCGTCCGGCGAATCCGTCCAGACCGGAATGGAACGCGTTGCGCCACCGCCGCCAAGCATTCCGCCGCTGTTGTTGCCGCAGACAAAGTTACCGCTGCTATCAATGTTCATCGTGCTGATGCCTTCCGGCATTTGCAGATCCAGAGGCTGCGGCGTGCCGTTCTCCAGATAACGTCCGTACAGCACCAGCGCACCGGTTGAACCCCACAGTTTTGACGGGCCGTTGTTATCGCGGCCAACCCAGGTAATCGCCACCTGATTGCCGTCGATGCCCGCAAACCAGCTGTCACGCAGTTCGTTGGAGGTACCCGTTTTTGCTGCCAGATGCAGTTTCGGGAACTTGTTCGCCAGCGCGCGCGAGGTCCCTTCCTGCACAACCTGCTGCATCGCATACAGCGTCAGATACGCCGCCTGCGATGGGATCACGCGAACCGCCTGCGGGAAGCTCTGATAAAGCACCGTACCGTCTTCCGCTATTACCGAGCGCACTGCGGACAGTGGTGCTTTGTTACCGCCGCTGGCAATGGTCTGATATTCCTGCGCGACTTCCATCGGCGTCAGTGCAATCGCACCAAGCAGCATCGACGGTGTCTGGTTCAGGGATTCTTTCGGGATCCCCAGATTGATCAGCGTTTGGGTGATGTTATCCAGCCCTACCGCCATACCCAGATTTACCGTCGGGACGTTCATGGAACGCGCCAGCGCATCCACCAGCAGAACCTGACCACGGAACTGATGGTCATCGTTTTTCGGTGACCACGTCTGGCCATTTGCCAGTTTCAGCGTCAGCGGCTGGTCGGCCAGAATGGTGTTCAGACGGTATTTGTCCGGCTGAGAAAGCGCGGTCAGATAGGTCGCCGGTTTAGCCAGAGAACCGACCTGACGACGCGCCTGCATCGCACGGTTAAAGCCTGCGAACTGCGTTTCCGCGCCGCCGACCATCGCCCGCACTTCGCCGGTGTAACGGTCAACAATCACCATCGCGGTTTCGATGTCATTCAGGCCGCTTTTCTTACGCAGTAACGGAATGCCTTCTTCGACCGCTTTTTCCGCCGCATCCTGCGAAATAGGATCCAGTGTGGTGAAGATTTTCACCCCGGACATGTCCTGAACTTTATCGCCCAGTTTGGCCTGAAGCTCCTGACGCACCATCTGCATAAACGCAGGCTGAGGTGAAATCACGCCGCCTTTCGGCTGCACGCCGAGCGGACGCGCGCTGAGCATGTCATACAGTTCCTGATCGATAACTTTCTGATCAACCAGTAAACGCAGCACCAGATTACGACGCTGCAACGCCATTTGCGGGTTACGCCACGGGTTATACAGCGACGCACCTTTCACCATGCCGACCAGCAATGCCTGCTGATCCAGACTCAGTTCATTCACCGGACGACCAAAGTAATACAGGCTCGCCAGCGGGAAACCGCGGATCTGATCGGAACCGCTCTGGCCGAGATACACTTCGTTCAGATACAGCTCAAGAATGCGGTCTTTGCTGTAATCCGCGTCCAGCAGGATCGCCATAATGGCTTCACGCGCTTTACGGCTCAGTGAACGTTCATTGGTCAGGAACAGGTTTTTTACCAGCTGCTGTGTCAGCGTAGAACCGCCCTGCACCGCATGACCGGCGGTCAGGTTTGCCAGCACCGCACGGCCAATGGAATAGAAGTTGATGCCGTCGTGTTCATAGAAATGACGGTCTTCCGTTGCCAGCAAGGTATCGACCAGCAAATCCGGGAAACCGGAACGCGGTACGAACAGACGCTGTTCGCCGTTAGCATTCGACGCCTGCAACATGGTGATCAGACGCGGGTCGAGGCGGAACAGCCCGAAATCACGCTGATTATCCAGATTCTTAATTTCTGCAAGGCTGCTGCCATCAAACATCAGGCGGGCGTTCACCTGCCCTTCTTTACCTTCCGGGAAATCAAACGGACGACGCAGCAAATCGATATAATTCGCATGCACCGTAAATTCGCCCGGACGGGTGATACGCGTCACTTCGCGATACTGCGTACCTTCCAGCAATCCGACCATCTCAGCTTTGCTGATCTGCATGTCCGGCTCAAGGTTTACCTGACGACCATACACCGCCGCAGGCAACTGCCAGACTTTACCGCCATCAATGCGGTCATGGATTTGTTTGTTGAGGTAAAACGCATAAATCCCGAGCAGAATAAGAAAAACGATGAACAGTTTGACTAACAGCCAGAAAATACGGCGTTTCACACTCTTTTTTCCGCCTTTTTTGGCTTTACGCGGCGCTGCTTTTCGGCTCATGCGAGATCCCTGTTCTTCTTCGTACTCATCGTCATCCTCATACTCGTCATCAATTTCTTCTTCGTATTCTTCGTAGTCGTCATCCCGGCGGCTACGGCGGACGGGACGAGCCCGCGCAGGCTTCCGCCCGGCAGGTTTACCTTTACGGCCAATCGGCTCGCGATCATCGCCAGACATCAGTCAATCTCCCAACGTGCTGCTGTGTTCGTCATAATGATTCTGCTTAGCTGAGTCATTTTCATTTTTGATTTCAAAAAAACACTGTATTTCAAAAAGATACTGTTGATGGCCTGAAACCCAGGCCGCAAGGCGCTTACTCTGTGCCCCGCTTAAGTTTTCGCCCACAGGAAATGTCTGAAAAATCGCCCCTTCCCGGCACAATTTTTAAAAGCTCAGACAGACATCAGGGCGCGTGTTTTTTCGTCCGGCGCGTAGGCAACGCCTCCGCCGGATTGTCCGGCCACGGATGTTTCGGATATCGCCCTTTCATTTCTTTTTGCACTTCGCGATACGATCCCTGCCAGAAAGCGGCCAGATCTGCTGTTATCTGCAACGGACGCTGTGCAGGTGACAATAACTCAAGCACCACGGTAACGCGGCCTTCCGCCAGTTGCGGGCTGCGCTGCTCGCCGAACATTTCCTGCATCCGCACCGAAAGTGCCGGTGGCTGGTCTGCATGATAACGGATTGGCAGACGACTGCCAGTCGGCACGGTGTAATGTGTCGGTAATGCACTGTCAAGACGCTGACGTTGTTGCCAGTCCAGCAACCTTAATAAGGCATCATGCAAATCAACCTGTTGCAGTGATTTTAACGAGCGAACGCCCTGTAAAGACGGCTGCAACCAGCGTTCCAGACCGTCGAGCAAAGCCTGGTCGTCGGCAGCCGGCCAGTCGGCCTCCGGCAGCCATTTTGCGGCACACAGAAGCCGGAGCCGCAGTTGTTCTGCCGCCACCGGCCAGTTCAGCGCCTGCAAACCCTGTGTGCGGATCCAGTCGATCAACGCCTGTTGCAGTTCTTCATCATCCGGCTTCGCCAGCGGATTCGCTTTCAGCACCAGCCGGCCAATCTGCCAGCGTCGCCAGGCGCGCAGCGTGCCTTTTTCTTCATCCCATTCCACCGCCGTCTGTTCTTTAACGACATCGGGAAGGCGCGACGGAAGTTGCGTGATATCCAGCGAGACAGCCAGCAGAATGCGGGCATCCGGGCTGTTGTTGCCCTGCAATAACTGCGGCGCGACCAGCCACGGCGCGCGGGTTAACCCGTCATCCTGCGGCAAAGACGCACCCAGTCCGTTCGCCAGCAGATAGCGCCCATCTTCGCCGCGGCGTTGTGCAATGCGGTCACTGAAAGCACGAGCCAGTAACCACGGTGCGAGCGAAGCATCCGGCTCACCGCTTTTCGCTCCGGTGCGCTGCGCCAGTTGTTTCGCCCGCCGCTGCCAGTTGCCTGCGGGCGGCTGAACCAGTAATCGATATCCGGTAATCCGCCGCGTGGCGGTTCTTCGAGGATGGCGGCCAGTAAGGCTGCCGTGGCCAGTGCGTCCGGACTTTGTGTTGCAGCCGCAATCAGCATCGCCGCCAGCCGTGGCTCACAGCCAAGCTGTGCCATACGTTGTCCGGCGGCGGTAAGTTTTCCCTGCACATCGGTGGCACCGAGCTGCTGTAACAGATTTTTGGCGGCAGATAATGCGGCGACAGGCGGCTTATCCAGCCACTGAAGTTGCGCCGGATCCTGACAGCCCCACTGCAACAACTCCAGCCAGAAACTGCTCAGATCGCTTTGCAGAATTTCTGCTTCGGCCTGCGCACTGGCGCGTTCAGCCTGCTCTTTGCTGAACAGATGCCAGCACAATCCCGGTTCGAGACGTCCGGCACGCCCCGCGCGCTGAGTCATCGACGCCTGACTGATGCGCTGCGTTACCAGCCGCGTCAGGCCGCTGCGCGGGTCAAATTGCGCGCTGCGCTCCAGACCGCTGTCCACCACCAGGCGGATACCTTCGATGGTCAGACTGGTTTCCGCAATATTGGTCGCCAGCACCACTTTGCGGCGTCCTGCGGAGGAAGGCTGAATAGCTTTTTGCTGTTGTTCCAGCGACAGCGCGCCGTACAACGGACAGAGATCGACATCCTCCGCCAGCCTGCCGTTCAGCAGATTTTGCACACGGGTAATTTCAGAAACACCCGGTAAAAACAGCAGCATCGAGCCGTGATTTTCGCCCATCAGACGGCTGACCACGCGCGCCACGCCTTCGTCCAGCCGTTCGTGCGTGGCAAGGGAAAGATACTGCCGCTCGACCGGGAAACTGCGGCCTGCGGATTCAATCACCGGCGCATCCGGCAGTAAAGAAGACAGGCGCAGATTGTCGAGCGTCGCCGACATAATCAGGATTTTTAAATCATCGCGCAGCGCATTCTGCACATCGAGTAATAACGCCAGCGCCAGATCGGCCTGTAAACTACGCTCATGGAATTCATCGAGGATCACCATCGACACGCCGGTCAGTTCAGGATCCGCCTGCACCATGCGGGTCAGAATACCTTCAGTCACCACTTCAAGGCGCGTTGCGGCGCTGGTTTTGCTCTCAGCGCGCATACGATAACCCACGGTCTGCCCCGGCGTTTCACCCAGCTGTTGCGCCAGACGGAAGGCGACGTTTTTTGCTGCCAGACGACGAGGTTCCAGCAGCAGAATTTTGCCCGGCAAATTAGCCTGTTTGAGCAACTGCAACGGCAGCCAGGTCGATTTACCGGCACCGGTCGGGGCAAGCAAAAGCACCTGCGGCGCCTGTTGCAGTGCGGCTAATAGCGGTTCAAGTACGGCGCTGACCGGCAAAGAAGGCAATGAATTCACCATGAGAGTTAACTTTAAACGGCGGGCATTGTAGCATTTAGCCCCACATCCGGCATGTTGCCGTGATTCGTCTTAACAGGAATTTCTATGTCTGCCGAACGCCGCCTGTTCTTCACCTTATCCCTGCCTGCAAAAATGCAAAAGCAGGTGATTAAGTGGCGTGCGGATAATTTCCCGGCGGAAACCGGCCGCCCGGTCGCAGCCGCTAACCTGCATATTACGCTGGCATTTCTCGGTGAAGTCAGCGCCCTCAAGGAAGCCGCGCTGACCCGCGTCGCCGGGCGCATTCAGGGGCAAACATTCAGCCTGATGCTGGATGATATTGGCCACTGGCCGGGTTCCGGCGTGGTATGGATTGGCACCCGACGCGCGCCCAACGCATTGTTGCAGCTGGCGTCCGTATTGCGATCCCACGCAGCGCGCAACGGGTGTCATCAGAGTACACTGCCGTTCCACCCGCATGTGTCGCTTTACCGCAATGCGACGCGCCCGGTCGCTATTCCTCCGGCCACACCTGGCTGGCAACTGGATGCCACCGAATTCAGTTTATACGAATCTCTGTTTGAACGGGGACGCACCCGTTACCACTGCCTGCAAACCTGGCCGCTGGGCGATATGCAGGAAACCTGATCTCTTTTAGCATTCTCTTTGACCAGAGTATTTCACACGGAAACCCTCATGCATTTCGAGCCTGCGCTTCAATCTGCCACTCTCATTAAACGTTACAAACGGTTTCTCGCCGACGTGATCACGCCCGATGGCACCGAACTGACCCTGCACTGCGCTAATACCGGCGCGATGACCGGTTGCGCGACACCCGGCGACACCGTCTGGTATTCCACGTCCGACAATCTCAAACGCAAATATCCGCACAGTTGGGAACTGACGGAAACACAGCAAAATCACTGGATTTGCGTCAATACACTGCGGGCCAATCAGCTGGTACGCGAAGCCATTATGGCGCAACGCATACCGGAATTATCCGGTTACAGTAAACTCACATCAGAAGTAAAATACGGCACCGAAAATAGCCGTATAGACTTGATGTTACAGGCAGAAAATCAACCTGACTGCTATATTGAAGTGAAATCTGTCACGTTGCTGCAAGAGGGACGGGGATTCTTTCCCGATGCAGTCACACTGCGCGGTCAGAAGCATTTACGCGAGTTACAGTCGATGGCAGAACAGGGGCAGCGGGCGGTACTTTTCTTCGCTGTTTTACATTCAGGCATTGAAAGCGTGTCCGCAGCACACCATATTGATCCGCGTTATACCGAATTACTGACGTATGTTCAAAACAAGGGTGTTGAGGTGATGTGCTACGGTGCCGAACTTTCTGCTGAGGGTATCCGCCTCACAGAGAGATTACCGCTGGTGACGACATCAGTCAGTCAATAAAAAGAGTTCGGATAACCCTGTAATTACCTGTCGGCGGCATAAAAAACAGGTCGCGAATACGCTTTTCCTCACAGGCTTGTCAAGCACCTGCGAGGAATAATTGCCAACCTCGTTGCCTTCTGTTATTTATAGCGGCCTGATTTTTTCCCCCGTTGGGGATCGAAATGTTCGAAGCCTGCATGTTGCAGTCATATGCGGCATAAAAAGCGGATGAACATAGTGCGTGTTATGTAGGAGAAGCATCATGCAAGAAGGCCAAACCCGTAAGACGTCGTCCTTGAGCATTCTCGCTATCGCTGGGGTGCAGCCGTATCAAGAGAAGCCGGGCGAAGAGTACATGAACGACGCTCAGCTGGCTCACTTCAAAAAGATTCTTGAAGCATGGCGCAATCAGCTCAGGGATGAAGTAGATCGTACCGTTTCACACATGCAGGAAGAGGCAGCTAACTTCCCTGACCCGGCTGACCGGGCGACACAGGAAGAAGAGTTCAGCCTGGAACTGCGTAACCGTGACCGTGAACGTAAGCTGATTAAAAAGATTGAAAAAACACTGAAAAAAGTGGAAGACCAGGATTTCGGATATTGTGATTCCTGTGGCGTTGAGATTGGCATCCGCCGTCTTGAAGCCCGTCCTACCGCTGATTTGTGTATCGACTGTAAGACTCTGGCAGAAATCCGCGAAAAGCAGATGGCTGGCTAAGTTTCGGGTCCCACGCGGTGCGTCATGCACCGCGTTCCCTTTTAACGCCGTACCCCACTTTTATGCCGCAAGAACAACACTACACTGGCCGTTTCGCCCCCTCACCTTCCGGTGACCTTCATTTCGGTTCTCTGATTGCCGCGCTTGGCAGCTATTTGCACGCCCGTTCGCAAAACGGCAAATGGTTAGTGCGCATCGACGATATCGACCCGCCGCGTGAAATTCCGGGCTCCGCTGACCGCATTTTAGCCACGCTCGAACGCTACGGACTGGAGTGGGATGGCGAGGTCGTCTGGCAGTCAAAACGTCATGACGCCTATCGTGCCGCGCTGGACTGGCTGTACCAGCAGCAAAAAAGCTATTACTGCACCTGTACCCGCCAGCGTATTTCGCAAACCGGCGGAACTTACGACGGCCATTGCCGTGATTTAAATTTGGGTGCAGAAAATGCCGCCATCCGCCTGCGTCAGACCCTGCCGGTGTACGGTTTTGATGATGATTTTCAGGGACATTTGCACGCCAGCGCGAAACTCGCTGAAGAAGACTTTATTATCCGCCGCCGCGACGGGCTGTTTGCCTATAATCTGGCGGTGGTAGTAGATGACCATTTTCAGGGTGTGAATCACATCGTGCGCGGCGCAGATCTGATTGAACCGACGGTGCGCCAGATTTCCCTATACCGGCATTTAGGTTATCCGCAGCCCGGATATCTGCATTTACCGCTGGCGCTCAATGAAAATGGCGATAAGCTTTCCAAACAGAATCACGCGCCCGCGTTGCCGGAAGGCGATCCGCGTCCGGTTATCATTAACGCATTGAAATTTTTAGGCCAAAGGCTGCCGGAAAACTGGCAGGATTACACTTTGCCTTTATTATTACGCTGGGCGACAGCACAGTGGACGACAGCCGATATCCCGCATCAGGGGCGCTAATGCTGCGCAGATGTGACATCGGCATTCTCAAAGCGGCTACTGTGAGCTATGATTAGCCGCTGTTTTTGCGTCACGCCAATTTTTTCAGTCACTATCGAGGTGTACCATTTTTACCCGAGTAGCCAATTTTTGCCGTAAGGTGCTAGTTCGTGAAGATAAAGTCGTTCGTGAAGAAAAGGCTGTTCATGACGAAGCCGCGCTTCATGGAGAACTTAATCGCGAGGAAAATCCCCGTCGTGATCCTTCTCCTGTGGCCGAAGGCAATGTGAAGGCAAAAAATCCTGAACGTCGTGACAACGAGCAACGCCGTGAAAATCGCGGCCGTCGGGATGACAACGCGAACCGGGGCGACCGCCGCAATAATAACAACCGCCGCTCTTCTTCCCCTTATCAGCCTCGTGGCGAACGCAGCGATTCCCGTGGCGATCGTCATCACGATCAGCGTACTGACCGTAATGACTCGCGTAACGAACCTCGCGCTCCGCGTCCTTCTGTCGAACACGTACAGAAACCGCGTCC
The DNA here is from genome assembly GCF_003263545.1 of Rahnella sp. AN3-3W3. Lineage (NCBI taxonomy): Bacteria > Pseudomonadati > Pseudomonadota > Gammaproteobacteria > Enterobacterales > Yersiniaceae > Rahnella > Rahnella sp. AN3-3W3. Next base: position 6,316 of record NZ_JYDG01000017.1, on the reverse strand, counting down.
GTCATTTGATTACGCCGGTGAAACCCGTGCGATGACCATTATCCCCCGCGATGAGCACAATATTTCTCGTCGTGATATCAGCGAAAACGCCCTGAAAGTCCTTTACCGACTGAACAAGTCTGGCTTTGAAGCCTTCCTGGTCGGCGGTGGCGTGCGCGATTTGCTGCTGGATAAAAAACCGAAAGACTTCGATATCACCACCAACGCCACGCCGGATCAGGTGCGTAAACTGTTCCGCAACTGCCGTCTGGTCGGTCGGCGTTTCCGTCTGGCTCACGTGATGTTTGGCCCGGAAATCATCGAAGTCGCCACCTTCCGTGGTCACCACGAACAGCACGAAGAAACCGAAGACAAAAACGTGTCACAGCAGGCGGTCAACGGTATGCTGCTGCGCGATAACATTTTCGGCACCATTGAAGACGACGCCCAGCGCCGTGACTTCACCATCAACAGTTTGTATTACGGCGTTGCTGACTTTACCGTTCGAGATTACACCGGCGGTCTGCGCGACCTGGAAAACGGCATCATTCGTCTGATTGGTGATCCGGAAACCCGTTACCGCGAAGATCCGGTCCGTATGCTGCGCGCCGTGCGTTTCGCCGCCAAACTGAACATGAAGATCAGCCCGGAAACCGCCGAGCCGATCCCGCGTCTGGCTACGCTGTTGCAGGAAATTCCGCCAGCGCGTCTGTTCGAAGAATCCCTGAAGCTCTTGCAGGCCGGTTACGGCTACGAGACATACAAAAAGCTTTGTGAATACCAGCTGTTCCAGCCTTTGTTCCCGCTGATTGCCCGCCAGTTTACTGAGCAAGGCGACAGCCCGATGGAACACATTCTGATCCAGGTGCTGAAAAATACCGACCACCGTCTGCATAACGATCAGCGCGTCAATCCGGCGTTCCTGTTTGCGGCAATGCTGTGGTATCCGGTGATTGAGCACGCACAGAAACTGGCGCAGGAAGGCGGTCTGACATATTACGACGCCTTCGCGCTGGCAATGAACGACGTGCTCGACGAGCAGTGCCGTACGCTGGCGATCCCGAAACGTATTACCACGCTGGTGCGTGACATCTGGGCGCTGCAACTGCGTCTGTCACGTCGTCAGGGTAAACGCGCGCACAAGCTGATGGAACATCCTAAGTTCCGTGCGGCTTATGATTTACTGGTGCTGCGTGCTGAAGTCGAACAACACCGCGAACTGCAAAGTCTGGCGCAGTGGTGGGGCGAGTTCCAGGAAGCCACACCGGCTTCACAAAAAAGTATGCTGGGTACGCTCGGTGACGATGCGACACCGGCACGCCGTGCGCGTCCGCGCCGTCCGCGTAAACGGGCTCCGCGTAAGGATGGCGGTCAATGATCCGCGTTTACCTGGCCCTGGGCAGTAATCTTGCCCGTCCCCTTGACCAGGTAAATTGCGCGCTGGAGGCGCTGGCACATTTGCCGCGCACCCGCTTTGTGGCCGCATCGCCGTTTTACCGCAGTAAACCGCTGGGGCCACAAGATCAACCTGATTATCTGAATGCAGTGGTGGCGCTCGATACGCTGCTGCCGCCGGAAGAGTTGCTCGATTGCACGCAAGGGATCGAGCAAAATCAGGGACGCGTTCGCAAAGCCGAACGCTGGGGACCGCGAACGTTAGATCTCGATATGCTGATCTATGGCGATCAGGTGATCAATACCGAGCGTTTAACAGTGCCGCATTACGATATGAAAAACCGCGAGTTTATGCTGTATCCGCTGGCCGATCTGGCGCCGGATCTGGTGTTTCCGGATGGCGAAACGCTGCAAAGCCTGCTCGCACGCGTTCCGCTCAACGGCCTGACTACATGGTAAGTCGCTCAGCGGCTTACCCGTACGATCAATCCCCCTTCTGCTTTGTTCTCATAGACAACTTTCAGCTGATGTAACTGCGCGATCCTCTGTACGATCGAAATCCCCAGACCGCTGCCGGTTTGTTCCTGTCCCGGTGGCCGGTAAAAACGCTCGCCGAGCCTTGCCAGATGTTCATCGCTGATCCCCGGCCCCTGATCTTCAACCGTCATTCCCCACGGTTTCAGTCGCACCGTCACGCAGGTTCGGGCCGGTGAATAACGGATCGCGTTATCCAGCAGATTGCGCACCATCAGCGAAAGCAGCAGCGACTGCCCCCGCATTTCAGGTGGCGCGCCCTGCTCTTCAAAACGTAATTCGATACCTTTGCCGTGCGCACGATAATCCTGTTCCGCCAGACTTTGTGCGACCAGCGAAGGCCATTCGATCCGTTCCAGTTCTTCCGGGGCGGAGAAACTTTCCAGCCTTGAGAGCGTCAGTAACTGATCCACCAGCCGCGTGGCGCGATCGATGCTGGTGGTCAGATTTTCCAGCGCATGTTCACGCATTTGGGCGTCATCGCCGGAAAGCTGCACCACTTCTGTTTGCACCCGCAACGCTGCCAGCGGACTGCGCAGCTCGTGGGCGGCATCCGAAGTGAACCGGCGTTCGCGTACCAGCATTTCACCGGTACGGGCAAACAGAGAATTCAGCGCATTCGCCAACGGCAGCACTTCACCGGGCAGAGAATCCGTGACTATCGGCGTGGAATCTTCCGGCGAACGCTGACGCAATCCTTGTGCCACGCGACGCAGCGGACGCAATTCCAGCGTAACCATCACAATTAGCGCCAGTAACAGTACCGGCAGCGAGCCCAGCCACGGCGTCAGTTGTCCGCTGACCAGACTCCAGGCCATATCATTGCGATAATCATATTCCTGCCCGACGGCCACGCGATATTGTCCGTCCGGCGACGTCAGCCAGACCATCCGCCAGGTATCGCTGTCACCTCTCAGTTCCGCATCGACAAAGCCCTGCGTATCAGCATCGAAGCGAATGCGTTTGCCGTTCTCACCATCATTAAGCAGCATTTGCCCGTGAAGGTTAAAAATAGCAAAGGTCAGCGCATCGTCATCGGTATGACCGCGTGACCCTTTGCGCACCATTTTTTTGGTATCCGGCAGTTCGGCGTCTTTTGAAAGATTCAGGCGATCGCCCAGTCCCGTGGCGGCAAGACGTTTGGCGAACAGCATTTGCTGGGTATCGAAAACTTCATTGATGTGTTTGCGGGTCTGATGCCACGCCACGCCGCTGGCAATCATCCAGGTCAGCAGCGCCAGTATCGAGAAAAGCAGGATCAGACGCAGGCGCAGACTGAGGTTTTTCAGTTTCTTCACCCGCTTCACGCCTCCCCTCCATCATCCGCTTTAATCTCATCGCCCAGCGTATAGCCCACGCCATGCACGGTGCGGATAAAACCTTTGCCGAGTTTGCTGCGCAGATGGTGAATATGCACTTCCACGGCGTTGCTGCTGACCTCATCGTCCCAGTTGTAGAGTTTTTCCTGGATGAGCGTACGCGCCAGCACGCGGCCTTTGTTGTTGAGAAACAGCTCCAGTACCGCGACCTCACGCGGAGTCAGTGTCACCGCTTCTCCGTTAAGCATCACGCTGCGGGCAGCAGGATCAAATTCTATCGCGCCATGAATGACTTTTGGCGTCACTACGCCGTGACGACGGCGGATCAGTGCCTGCAGGCGCGCGGCGACTTCCACCAGCGCAAAAGGCTTACACAGATAATCATCAGCACCGGCCTGAAGGCCACCGACGCGCTGCTCGAGCGCATCACGGGCGGTAAGGATCAGCACCGGCGTATCGCGTCCGGCCTTACGCCATTCGCGCAACAGATCCATTCCGTCCATGCCCGGCAGGCTTAAATCGAGGATCACCGCATCGTAAGGCGCGCTGTCGAGCGCGGCTTTGCCCGTCACGCCGTCGGTAAACCAGTCCAGTGTAAAACCTAATTTTGTCAGCCCGGCTTTGATACCGTCGCCGATCATCTTATCGTCTTCAACTAATAGAATTCGCATGGTTCCCTCCGTTTTTGCCATTATAGCTGACGCTTCTTAATCACTTCTTAAGAGCGGGATCAACGTCTCTGCGAGTGATCGTGCTGTCTGACTTTCCACTCATACAGTAGAATACCGGCATCATATTCATCCGATGAATTATTCAAAGGAACGTGTTCATGAAACCAACAACGCTGAGCCAGCTTCGCCAATGGAAGCAGGAAAAACATAAATTTGCGACCATTACTGCGTATGACGCCAGTTTCGCGCAACTGTTCGCTGAACAAGGCATCTCTGTGATGCTGATCGGCGACTCGCTGGGCATGGTCGTTCAGGGTCAGGATTCCACGCTGCCGGTGACGGTCGAAGAGATTGCTTACCACACCCGCTGCGTGCGCCGTGGCGCGCCTCACGCGTTATTGCTGGCTGACCTGCCGTTCATGAGTTACGCCACGCCTGAACAGGCGTTTGAAAGCGCTGCCGTGCTGATGCGCGCGGGCGGCAATATGGTCAAACTCGAAGGCGGAAGCTGGCTGTGTGATACGGTCAGAATGCTGACCGAACGCGCCGTGCCGGTGTGTGGCCATCTGGGGCTGACGCCGCAGTCGGTGAACATTTTCGGTGGCTACAAAGTTCAGGGACGCGATGAAGTCGCCGCCAATCAGCTGATCAAAGATGCGATGATGCTCGAAGAAGCCGGTGCGCAGTTGCTGGTGCTGGAATGTGTGCCGGTCGAACTGGCCCGCCGCGTGACCGAAGAACTGAGCATTCCGGTGATCGGCATTGGCGCGGGCAATGTGACTGATGGACAGATTCTGGTAATGCATGACGCATTTGGCATCACCGGCGGCCATACGCCTAAATTCGCCAAAGACTTCCTCAGCGAAGCCGGTGACATTCGTGGCGCAGTGCGTTTGTATGTCGATCAGGTCGCGCAAGGCGTGTATCCGGGCGAAGAACATTCCTTTAAATAAGCGGGAGAAGGCTGGTGTTGATAATTGACAGCGTGGCGCTGCTGCGTCGCGAAATCCGTGATTTTCGTAAGAATAACAAACGCATCGCACTGGTGCCGACGATGGGCAACCTGCACGAAGGCCACATGACGCTGGTGGAAGAAGCCAAAGCGCGTGGCGACGTGGTGGTGGTGAGTATTTTCGTCAACCCGATGCAGTTCGAGCGCGCGGATGATCTTGAACGTTACCCGCGTACCTTGCAGGAAGACTGCGAGAAGCTGAATAAGCGCGGCGTGGATCTGGTATTCGCCCCGTCGCCTGCTGAAGTGTATCCGAAAGGTCTGGCAACCCAGACTCAGGTTGATGTGCCGGTGATTTCCACCATTCTGGAAGGCGCGAGCCGTCCGGGACATTTTCGTGGCGTCTCAACCATCGTCAGCAAACTGTTCAATCTGGTGCAACCGCAGGTAGCCTGCTTCGGGCAAAAGGACTTCCAGCAACTGGCACTGCTGCGCACGATGGTGGAAGATATGGGATACGACATTGAGATTGTCGGCGTGCCGATTGTGCGTGCCAAAGACGGTCTGGCGCTCAGTTCCCGTAACGGCTATCTGACTGCCGATGAACGTAAAATCGCGCCTCAGCTGAACAAGATCATGAACGCGCTGGCACAACGTCTGAGCCAGGGCGAACGTCATACCGACGAAATGTTGCAGGAAACCGCACAACAGCTTCGCGAAGCGGGTTTTACACCGGATGAACTGTTTATCCGTGATGCAAAAACCTTACAGGAATTATCCGTCGACAGCAACTCTGCGGTGATCCTGATGGCGGCCTGGCTGGGTAAAGCGCGACTGATTGATAATCAGGAAGTTGATCTGACGCAGTAGACAGCGCAGGGTAAATGGACAACTATGTTGGCCGCCGGAAACTTCGGACTTTTAGACTGTCCGCCCGGCGGATCCCCAGACTTTTTACGCACGAAGGGTCACACGCAATGGTACGTACAATGCTGCAAGGCAAACTGCACCGGGTTCACGTCACTCAGGCAGATTTGCATTACGAAGGCTCCTGCGCCATCGATCAGGATTTTCTTGATGCCTCAGGCATTCTGGAATACGAAGCAATTGATATTTATAACGTTGCTAACGGTCAGCGTTTCTCGACTTACGCCATCGCGGCAGAACGCGGTTCGCGGATTATTTCGGTGAACGGTGCGGCAGCACGTTGTGCCTGCGTCGGCGACCTGCTGATCATCTGTTCTTATGTGCAGATGTCAGATGAACAGGCCCGCCAGCACAAACCGAAAGTGGCCTATTTCGAGGGTGAAAACCAGCTGAAACGCACCGCCAAAGCCGTGCCGGTTCAGGTGGCCTGATAAAACGCCTTCCCCTGCGAAGGGGGGAGGGAGCTAATGGTGTTTCGCACTCAGCTGCAATACAACCTGAACTGATTTTGGTTTTGCTCCTCCCCCTGCGAAGGGGGA
>NZ_JYDG01000016.1:0-39733 GCF_003263545.1 Rahnella sp. AN3-3W3 | reverse complement strand
TGTTTGAGCGTACTGTCGTTACTGATATCGACGGTACGCAGGAACTGAGTCAGCAAAGGCGAAGAATCCGCAGGCAGCGACGACGCCGAACCGGCAATCGTGAAGCTGCCCATAGGTTCGTAACTGTTGCCTTCCACCGTCCAGATGTTATCCGCCAGGATCACGGCTTTGACGGTCATTTCGTTCATGGTCAGCGTGCCGGTTTTATCCGAACAAATCACCGACATCGCGCCCAGCGTTTCCACGGTGGGTAGCTTGCGGATAATGGCTTTGGAGCGCGCCATCGCCTGCACGCCGAGCGAAAGAATGATCGAGATGATCGCCGGTAAGCCTTCAGGTACCGCCGCGACTGCCAGGCTTATCACCGACAGCAGCAGTTCGCCAAACGGGATATCGCGCAGCAGATAACCGAAAATCAGCAGCGCCACCATCATGAACAGAATGATGACGAAAATGGATTTACCCAGTTTGTCTATCTGCACCAGCAGCGGCGTTTTATTGTCTTCAATGGAGGACAACATTTCATTGATATGGCCGAGCTCGGTCTGGCCGCCGGTGGCAAATACCACGCCGCTGGCGGTACCGGAACTGACCGTAGTGCCTGAAAATGCAAGGTTTTTGCGGTCGCCAATCGACTTCTCACCTTCCAGCGAATCGGTTTTTTTCGATACCACCGTGGATTCGCCGGTCAGAATGGCTTCTTCGACCCGCAGGTTATGGACATCTATCAGACGTAAATCGGCAGGAATTTTGTCACCGGGACGCAGCAGTACAATGTCGCCCGGCACAATTTCATCGGTTGCTACGGTGACCTGCTGTCCGCCGCGTAATACCAGCGCCTCACTGGAAAGCATATTCTGAATACTTTTCAATGATTTCTCGGCATTATTTTCCTGAATAAAACCAATTAAGGCGTTGATCACCGCCACGCCTAATATCACCAGTGTGTCGACCCAATGTCCCATTATTGCGGTGACAACGGCAGCAGCGAGTAAAATATAAATCAGGATGTCTTTAAAGTGAGAGATAAACTTAATAAATAAAGACTTACCTTCTTTCTGCGGAAGAACATTCGGTCCGTAATGTTTTAGTTTATTTTGTGCGTCTTCGGGGGAAAGCCCGGCTGGCCCTGACTGCAACCCCGCCAGACTTTCTTCTACAGTTTGCTGATACCACAGTTTTTCTGTGGTCGTTTTATTCACAGCAAGTGGCGCTGGATTATTCATAATGCCTGACTCCTTGACCCCTGAAATGGTTCATGAATGAAGCGGGTAATGAATGAATTGTCGTGATGTTTTCTGGCAAGATGCGTAAAGCTGTATAAACTATAATATACCGACTTAAATAGTGTTAATCCCTTGCTTTAAAAAAACAATTAAATAAACAAAAACAATAAGTAGCTTAATAGTCTTACTAAAAATACGTCATAGCAGAAAATAGCGGAGCCTGTGTATTAAAGGCCTGCACTATTCTGCCGGGAATAAATTTTTCGCATGTGGTTTGCATGAGGGGAAGTATTTTGAATATCCGCTTTTCTCCCGCTCTGATCCTCCTTTTACTTTTAAGCGCCTGCGATCAGAAAACCGCAGACGCCCCCGTTCCGCCACGTCAGGTTAAAATCGCTACCGCTGAAGCGGCCAGTCCGCTAAGTACCCGCGTTTTTCCGGCACGCATTCTGGCTGGCGATAATACTGATATCGCATTTAAGCGCGCAGGCCAGTTGCAGACGCTGGAAGTGCGGGAAGGCGAAGCAGTGAAACAGGGGCAAATCCTCGCCCGGCTGACTAACAACGATGCCCGTCAGCGTCTCAACGATCGCCAGAGCGCGGCCACGCTGGCGCAGCGTCAGTTCGAACGTTATCAGACGCTGGCACGGCGCAACGTGGTGTCGCAGGCGGAACTCGAAGTGCATAAAGCCAGCCGGGATTCGGCCAGAGCCGCGCTGAAAATCGCGCAGGAAGAACTGAATGATTTGAACCTGACCGCACCGTTCAGCGGGGTGATCGCCCGGCTTTCTGTACGCAATCATCAGGTCGTCGCCGCCGGTCAGCCGGTCGCGACGATCAGCCGCTCCGATCTGTTAGATGTGATTTTCAGCGTACCGGAAAACCTGTTTACCAGCCTCGATATGCGTAATGCCAGTTACCAGCCACGGGTACGCATTAACAACCTTCCTGACCGCGAATTCACCGCTACTTATAAAGAACACACCGCCAGCAGCGAAGCCAATTCGCTCACCTGGCAGGTGACGCTGATCATGCCACGCCCGGAAAACTTCCCCGCCGTCGCCGGTTTAAGTGGCACGGTGACGATTAATCCGGCCAATCTCGCGACGGCAACGCCCGTGGATACGCTGGTGGTGCCGGTCGAAGCGGTATTTAACCCGGACAGCAGCCAGCGCAATGAGGCACACGTCTGGGTGATTGCCGGTGAAGGCGACACATTACATGTCGAAGACCGCAAAGTGACCGTCGGCGAACTGACCTCTCAGGGCATCGAAATCAAATCCGGCCTGCAAAAAGGAGACAGAGTGGTCGCGGCGGGCGTGAGCGAATTACACGCTCAGCAACCGGTTCGCATCTGGGTCAGGGAACGGGGTCTGTGATGAGCATTAACGACAGCTTTATTAATAATCCCACGCGCGTCTGGCTGGTGATCCTGCTGCTCGGCGTGGGCGGACTGATTGCGTTGTTCAATATCGGGCGGCTGGAAGATCCGGCGTTCACCATCAAAACTGCCGTGGTGTCCGTACAGTATCCCGGCGCATCTTCCCAGCAAGTTGAGGAAGAAGTCACGCTGCCGCTGGAAAACGCCCTGCAACGCCTGCCTTATGTCGATAACATTTCTTCGATTTCCGCCGTCGGCTTATCGCAAATCACCGTCAATATCGACTCCCGCTATCACTCCTCCGAACTGCCGCAAATCTGGGATGAACTGCGCCGACGCGTCAATGACGCCACGCTGCAATTTCCGCCTGGTGTCAGCCCGCCGTTCGTGAACGATGATTTCGGCGATGTGTACGGCTATTTTTTCTCGATTTATGGCGACAACTTTACCAATCCCGAACTGCGTAAATATGCAGAACAATTGCGCAGGGAACTGGTGCTGGTGCCCGGCGTCGGTAAGGTCGCCATCGGCGGTGTCCTGCCTGAACAGGTCTATATCGAGATTTCCCGCGCCAAAATGGCGGCATACGGCGTGACCTTGCCGCGTCTGGCCGATGTGCTGAACCGGCAGAATCTGGTATCCGACGCGGGCAGCATGACCGTCGGCAGCGAGTCGATCCGACTGCATCCGACCGGTGGTTTTCAGAATATCGATGAACTGAACAATGTGCTGATCAGCCCCGCCGGAACCACGCACAGCATTTACCTGCGTGATATCGCCACGGTGTCGCAGGGCGTAAGCGATCATCCGGGCAATATTTACCACGCCAATGGCCGTGATGCGCTGACCATCGGTGTCTCGTATATTCCCGGCGTGAATGTCATGAATATCGGCCATGCGATTGAAGCCCGCATGCAGCAGTTGTCCGCCGATAAACCGGCCGGGATCCAGCTGAAAGTATTTTATGATCAGGCCTCTGAAGTGAAGAAATCCGTCGACGGATTCATCATTAACTTCCTGATGGCGCTGGCGATTGTGGTCGGTGTACTGCTGATTTTTATGGGGCTGCGCAGCGGGATCATCATTGCCGTGTCGCTGGCGCTGAACGTGCTCGGTACGCTGCTTATCATGTATTTGTTCGGCATCGAGCTGCAGCGTATTTCGCTCGGTGCGCTGATTATCGCGCTCAGTATGCTGGTGGATAATGCGATTGTGGTGGTGGAAGGCGTGCTGATTGCCCGTCAGCAGGGTAATCCGCTGATGAATGCCATTTCGCACATCATTAAACGTTCTGCCCTGCCTTTACTGGGCGCCACCGTGATTGCCATTCTGGCGTTTGCACCCATCGGCCTCTCGCAGGATTCGACCGGGGAATACTGTAAATCGCTGTTCCAGGTATTACTGATTTCGCTGATGCTCAGTTGGGTGACTGCTCTCACGCTGACGCCGGTGCTGGTGAAATGGGCATTCGCCAACATGAAAGTGGCAGAGAAAAAAACGGATGAGCAGGCCGATGATCCCTACGGCGGCTGGATATTTCGCGTTTACCGGCGCGTGCTGTCGGCGCTGCTGGTACGCCAGACTCTCACGCTGGTTGTTCTCGCCGCGCTGCTGGCGGCATCAGTCTGGGGATTCGGCTTTGTGCGCCAGAACTTTTTCCCGTCGTCTAATACGCCAATTTTCTTCGTCGATTTGTGGATGCCTTATGGCACCGATATCAATCACACCGCGCGTATTGCGGGAGAAATCGAAAAAGAGATCAATCATCAGGAAGGCGTGGAAAACACCGTGACCACCGTCGGTCAGGGCGGGATGCGCTTTATTCTCACCTACAACGGCGAACGCCAGTATTCCAACTATGCGCAGATTATGGTGCGTATGGACGATCAGCGGAAAATCGCCGCACTGACCCGCCGCACCGAACAGAACATTCGTGACCATTATCCCGAGGTCAATGCCAGCCTGAAACGCATCATGTTTGGCCCGTCCGGCGGCAGCGCGATTGAAGTGCGCATCAAAGGATCCGATCCCGATACGCTTCGCCAGATCGCCAGTCAGGTCGATAAAATTATTCTCGAGGACGGCGCAGCCGACGGCGTGCGCAACGACTGGCAGGATCGCAGCAAAATGGTGCGCCCGGTGTTCTCGCCTTATCTTGGACGCGAACTGGGCGTTGACCGGGGTGACGTCGACAGTGCGCTACAGATGAATTTCAGCGGCAGCACCGTCGGCATATTCCGTGACGGTTCGACGTTGATGCCGGTTGTATTGCGTCCCCCGTCAGTTGAACGGCTGGATGTCGATCACATGGCCAATATCATGGTCTGGAGCCAGACGCGCCAGCAGTTTATTCCGCTAAGTAACGTGGTCAGTGATTTCAGGGTCGAATGGGAAGACCCGCTGATCATGCGGCGCGACCGCTCTCGGGTGCTGACCGTGCTGACCGATCCGGATCCGGCCAGCGGCGAGACTTCCGGCGATATGCTGGCGCGTATCCGGCCGCAGGTTGAGGCGCTGAACTTGCCGCACGGCTACAGCATAGAATGGGGCGGCGACGCGGAAAACTCCGCTGAAGCGCAACAGGGATTATTCTCCACGTTGCCGATTGGTTTTCTGATGATGTTTATCATCACCGTGCTGATGTTCAGTTCGGTGAAAAACGCCATCGCCATCTGGCTGACCGTGCCACTGGCGCTGATCGGCGTGACATTTGGCTTCCTGCTGACCGGCATTCCGTTTGGATTTATGGCGCTGATCGGACTGCTCAGCCTGAGCGGTATGCTGATCCGCAACGGCATCGTTTTGGTCGAGGAAATCGGCCAGCAGAAAAAAGAGAAGAGTCAGACCGAAGCGATTATCTACGCCGCCACCTCGCGTCTGCGCCCTATCCTGCTGACCGCTTTCACCACGGTGCTCGGCCTCGCGCCGTTATTGCTTGATGTCTTTTTCCAGAGCATGGCGGTTGTTATCATGTTCGGGCTGGGATTCGCCACCGTGCTGACGCTGCTCGCGCTGCCGGTGATTTACAACTGTTTCCATCGTGAAGGACAACGACGTACACAATGAACACCACGGGACTGAATATTATTAAAACGCTCGGCTGCCTGACCGCCGTGACTTTTTTCACCGTTTATAACACTTACGACAATTACAATTATAACTACGACAGCATTCTGGCTTTTCTGACCTTTATTTCGACCATTGCCACGCCGCTGTTTTTTGTGGTTACCGGTTATATGGATGCCGGTTCGCAGCACACAACAGAATGGCAGATGAAGAAAATTCGCAGCATATTAACCCTCTTCATATTCTGGTTTTCGATTTATTATTTATGGGGGCCTTACCAGAAAGGCTATCTTATCCAACCGTGGTTCATCTTTTCGCTGGTCATTATTTACACCTTCCACCCGCTGGTGGAATGGCTGGCTAAAAGACGCGTCATTCTCGCCTCGCTGATTGCCGGTCTGCTGATTTTTTCGTTTGCGTATGATCTGCTGGCCATCTATTACACTGAACACAAAGCCTTTTCGACGCCCGCACAGTTCCGCATCTGGACCTGGGTGCTTTATTATCTGACCGGGCAGTTGTTGTATGATCCGGTGATTTCCGCCATGTATGGCCGCCCTCGGGTGGCGAAAATTGCCGCCATCGCCATACCATTCGTGTATATTTTCACCTGGTTTTATGAAAAACATTTCTTCTTTTCACTCTTCAACATGGAGCGCAACAGCTTTATTCTGACCGGATCGCAGGTCTATATTCTGGTGGTATTGATTATTATCGCGGCCAATGGCGTCAAACAGGACGCCACGCGGTTGCCGGTCAGTCAAATGGTCAGTTCGCTGGGGAAAACCATGACCGGCGTTTATATTCTCCACTACACCTTTTTCAATTTATTAATCCAGTGGATCCCGATCAATTCCCTGACCGCAAAACTGTTCGTCATCCTGCTGACGTTCCTGCTTTCAGTGCTGTCTTCAATGTTGCTGCTAAAGAACAGTGTGACGAAGAAACTGATTACGTTTTAAGAGGGCGGTCTGAGGCAGGGATCAAATATGATCCCTGCAAATGGGAGGAACTTTATTAAGGAAATTAATTATCACGTTTGTCTCTGCCAGTGATTCTATCAATCGCCTTAGACAGAAAATAGAGGAACACGAGCCACACTCCGATGCTGACAAACTTCATCGGCCAGGGTTCGACAAGCATAATGCAAAGTATTGGGCCAATAACGATCAGTGGGCCAATAAGTGCTTCAAAAGCATGATGAATAGTGAAGGTGATAATTTTAGAGGTAATATTAAGTAAGGAGCGGATAAAGCGTATAAAAATAGTATTATGCTGCATTACGTTTTTCCCCCGCCTGACCCATAATTTTTATGAATATGAACTCACCCTTTATAAGGCCATGTACAGAATCAGGGGACAGAATAATCCCGGCAATCCGCGTGGCGATATCTTCAATGTCAGCCATGTCATCCCTTAGCTATTAATAATTCCCGCGCAAATTGTAGGTCATTAATAACTCAGCAGCCAGACTCTTTATTGTATATACCTGCCGCGCAGTACCTCCGGGATCACAGATTGATCATTAACACAAAACCTCAACTCTGCTCCGACACCAGCACCGCCATGGTGTCTGGTTCCAGTGCGCGGAAGATGTGTTCCACGTCGGCGGGATAGGAAATGTAATCACCGGCATTCAGCTCCACCGGCGAATCCACCAGCCCGACGAGGGCACGCCCTTGCGTGATAATGATGTGTTCGACCGATCCCTGCGGATGCGGGCTGGAAACGCGATCCGCGCCCGGCTGGGTGGTCAGCAGATAAATATCCCGGCGCGAACCCGGCGGACACGTCGCCAGCAAAACGGCTTTATAATCCGCCAGTTCAGCAACCACTGTCGGGCCTTCGCCACGGCGGATCACCTGCATCTTGTTCACTTCCGGTTCCATCAGGCGCGCGAAAGGAATATTGAGGGCCACGCACAGCGCCCACAGGGTTTCCAGACTCGGATTACCGTTGCCCGCTTCCAGCTGCGACAGCGTTGATTTGGCGATGCCAGCACGACGTGCGACTTCTGCCAGTGATATACCCGCCCGCTGACGTTCACGAACCAGACCTTTAGAGATAACGCTGATAGGTTGCGACATGATCCTGCCTGTTTTATATAACGAACGATCGTTCGACTTGAAGAACGATTCAGATACGTTCATTATAATGGGAAATCGTTCGTTATGGGATTGAATTATGTCTGCGCGTTTCTTTTCACCGCTGGGAAGTGATGTGGTGAAAGCCATCTTCCTGGTCTGCCTGGCCGATGGTCTGGTGGGGATTTCGTATGGTTCGCTGGCCGTCGCGGGCGGCTTTCCGCTGTGGGTGCCGCTGATGCTCTCACTGCTGGTACTGGCCGGTGCGTCTGAGTTTTTATTTATCGCCATCGTCGGCGGCGGGGGCAGTCCGTTCGCCGCGGCCGCAGCCGGATTACTGGTCAATGCGCGCCATTTACCGTTCGGGATTGCGGTAAAGGATCTGGTCGGCAGCAAGGGCATGAGCTGGCTCGGTTGCCACATCATGAATGATGAAAGCGTGGTGTTTGGCATCTCCCAGCCTACTCATGAAAAACGCAAAAAAGCCTACTGGTTATGCGGTGCGGGTATTGCGCTGTTCTGGCCGGTCAGCGTGATTGCCGGTGCGTACATCGGCCAGTTCATTCCCGATATCAAAGCCATTGGCCTCGACGCAGTATTCCCGGCCATTTTGCTGGCACTGATTTTCCCGGCATTGCGCAGCCGCCGGACGCGCATTCCCGCTTCCTGTGGTGCGCTGATTTCCGTCGCCGCCGTGCCGTTTGTACCTGCCGGTATGCCGGTGCTGTTTTCCCTGCTCGGATTACTGACGTGGAGGAACCGGAAATGATCTCTCACAGCCTGATGATTGCCGGTATTGCTGTGCTGGCCGCCGGAACGTTCCTGATGCGTGTGGCCGGTTACCGTCTCGGTTCGCGCCTTAATTTCTCACCGGCGACGCAGACGATGCTTTCCGATTCTGCGACCACTTTATTGCTCGCCGTTGCGGCGACATCGGCGCTGTTTGAAGGCCAGCATTTTGCCGGATACGCACGGATTATTGGCGTCGGCGTTGCGCTGTTTTTAGCGTGGCGAAAAGCGCCGCTGATTGTGATTATTATCGCGCGGCCGCCGTTACGGCGCTGATGCGCTGGCTGGGTGTTCACTAGCAGAAACAAAAATGGCTCCTGCGAAGGAGCCATTTTCATATCAGTCAGGCGTTACGCCACGTCTTCGTATTGCGGTACCGGATTGCGGAAACTTTTGGTCATGCAGGCCAGATAAATGAAGCCGATTGCGCCCCAGATCAGCCCCAGCACCATCGACCCTTCTTCCAGATTCACCCACAACGCGCCCACCGTCAGCGCACCGCACAATGGCAAGAGCAGATACTGGATGTGGTCCATCACGGTTTTGTTGCGCTTCTCACGGATCCAGAATTGCGAAATCACCGACAGGTTCACGAAGGTAAACGCCACCAGCGCACCGAAGTTAATCAGCGCGGTTGCCGTCACCAGGTCAAAGTTAATCGCCATCAGGGCAATTGCGCCCACCAGCAGCACGTTAAAAGACGGCGTGCGCCATTTCGGATGGATATAACCGAAGAAACGTTTCGGGAACACGCCGTCGCGCCCCATCACATACATCAGACGGGAAACGCCCGCGTGCGCCGCCATACCAGAAGCCAGCACGGTGATACTGGAGAAAATCAGTGCGCCAAACTGGAACGCCCTGCCCGCCACCTGCAACATAATTTCAGGTTGTGACGCGTCCGGGTCTTTAAAGCTGGAGATGTCCGGGAAATAGAGTTGCAGGAAATACGTCGCCGCAATAAAGATCACGCCGCCGATTAATGCCGTCAGGAATATTGCCCGTGGGATAACCCGTTCTGCGTCTTTGGTTTCTTCCGACAAATTACTGATGCCGTCAAAGCCGGTAAAGGAGAAACACAGAATGGTCGCGCCGGTAATCATCGGCACGGTATGCGCGTTTTCACCCCAGAAAGGCTTAGTGCTGGCGAGCGTGCCGTAGCCGGTGCCGTGATCAACGCCATAAATCACCATACCGGTGATCACCGTAATCAGCACAATCTGCAAGACCACTACCAGCGTATTAATGTTGGCGACGGTTTTAATACTACGCAAATTCGACAGCGTCATAAATCCGACCAGCACCACCACAAATATCCACGACGGCACCGAAGGCACCAGCGCTTCAAAATAGATTTTGGCCAGCAGGATATTAATCATTGGCGCGAATAAGTAATCGAGCAGCGACGACCAGCCGACCATAAAGCCGACCACCGGATGAATCGCTTTTTGCGCGTAAGTATACGCCGAGCCCGCAGAAGGATAGCGGCGCACCAGCTTGCCGTAGCTCAGCGCGGTAAACAGGACGGCGATCAGCGCAAACGCATACGCCGTTGGCACATGGCCGTCAGTCAGGCCGGAGACAATACCGAACGTATCGAACAGTGTCATGGGTTGCATATAGGCCAGGCCTATCATGACAACCGGAATCAGCGTAAGACTCTTACGCAATTCCACGCGGGAGGCGGTACCCGTAACGACGTTATCCGACATGATGTGTAATTCCCATGATGGAAAACGCGGCATAGTGAGAGTGCTGCACCATTAATGTTTCCTTGCGACATGACTGTCGGTATCTGAAAGTAAATATCTATCCGGTACTAAGCCCGGCCTCTGTTTTGAAAGTTTTCTTGTGCGAAGAGTCCTTCGCCAATGAAGAAATAACGGTTAATCCCCGATTTGCGGGGCGCATATTTTGCCCTATTATGTAATGAAATGACAAGGCGGGGAGGAATAAAGACAGGCATTAAATAAAATAAGCAGTAAAAACTGGCACGTATTGTCAAAGCGGGTTTCAGCGAGTTTTAGAAATTGTTCTCATCATGTGAAACAAAGATAAAATGCGGTTATTAATAATCGAATTCTGGCGCTTAAATATAACCTTCAGGCCTGTTATTTAACATTCAGACGGTTACCGTCCGATCCCCGTGTCTGCATCTGTACAGGACAACTCGTACTTATGGGCAAAATCTGAAAAATTCGTCCACGGAAGCCTTTTTAGATCAGACTGTTTGTAAACACCGGAGGGGTAGTGCTTCGCAGGCAGCCGGTCGTGAGGTCCGCTGGCATGGCATACAGGGAGCTGTGCCGTGATGAAAGTCATTCACTTTTGTTGTTAACAGTTTGTGCTATAAATTCTGCATAAGAAAAACAAAACGTGTCAATTTTTCGCACAGCAATGATCTACGGGGTGGAATGTGTCTCTTTCTATTTCTGAATGGACGATGGCTAACGACATTGAGTGCTCGCATCTGACCGCGAGTAATTCCTCATTTCCGCGTCATACTCACGATGAATACGTCATCAGTGCCAATCTGACCGGCACGGAAGAAATCTGGCTGCACGGCAAAACCGGGCTGGTGCGCGGCGGCGACATCACGATTTATAATCCGGCTACCATTCAGTCTTCCCGGTTTGGCGATGACAAAGTCGAATTCCTCAGCGTGCATATTCCACAGTCATTACTGCGTCAGGTTTCGGTTGATCAGAATCTGCGTTCCGACCACTGCGCGCCGGTGCTCAAAGAAGGCGTACTGAATAATCCAGAGCTGTTTTCCGCGCTGTGCCATTACAAACGCACACTCAATGATGACGATCAGGAACAAAATTTACTGTGGTTGCTCGGCGCGTTGCTGGAAGAACCAGCCAGAGAACAGGAACAATCCCTGCGCCCTGTCCAGCTCGCTCTGGATTTTATGCGCGACCATCTGACGCGAAAAATTCATCTTGATACGCTGGCTCAGGTCAGCGGGCTGAGTAAGTTCCATTTTGTGCGGCTGTTCCGCCAGCACATCGGCATGCCGCCGCTGCAATACCATATGCAGTTACGTTTACTGGAAGCCCGCAATCAGTTGCGTAAAAACGACAATGCGCTGGATGTGGCGATCCGCCTGGGCTTTTACGATCAAAGCCATTTCATTAATACTTTCCGTAAAATGATGGGGATCACTCCCCATCTTTATTCGCTGTCCCTCAACGCTTCGCAGCAGATGAATCCGTCGCTTACACGATAAATTCACGATAGCCGGTGATCACTACATACAGCGCGAAGTACGAGAAAATCACCGCAGAGGCCATGTAAGAATACCGCAGCATTTTGGTGCCGAGCATTTTCCCGCCCAGACTGCCGACCGAGCAAATCACGACCGTCCAGAATACGCCGGCAATGAAAAAGCCACTCAGAAACCATGAAGCATCTGCCGTCCCGCCTTGTCCCATCCGCGAAATCAGCGCCCCGCCGACGGCGGCAAACCACAAAATTGCCGTCGGTGAGGACATCGCCAGAACAATGCCGCGTCCGAAATTTCGCAATACCGATCGCTGCGGAACGTTATCCCCGGCATTCAGATTTTCCGCGGGAGCCAGTGCGGCGCGGATCATTTTGTAGGTAAACCACATCAGCATCAGCGAGCCGCCGACCCACAATACCCAGCGCACGCTCTGGTATTGCAGCAAAATCGTCATGCCTGCCAGCGCCAGCACGGCGTAAATCAAATCACCGATACAGGTGCCGATACCCAGCCAGAAGCCGTGAAAATAGCCGCGTTGCATCGCCAGCGTCATCATGGCGATATTGGCAATCCCGATGTCCAGACACAGCGACAGGCTGAGCAAAAATCCATTTGAAAACGGCATCATAACGGGACTCTCTTGATTAACTGGTTGTATTCGATCATGTCATTGGTCGTGCCCAGCCGCGCCATCAGGATCTCAACATCTTCAGGGTTGGTATGCGGACAATGTTGCAGCATGAAGGCCTGCGCGCGCTCTGTATCGCCACCCAGCAGTTCTTCGCTCATCAGACGGGTGAGATTTGCCATCTGGGTAAAGAACAGCTCCGGATGGAAATCAATCGAGTCGGCTTTCAGCTCAACACAACCGTGCTCACGCAAATAATTGAACTGGATCCACGCTGCACCGGCATCGGGATAACTTGAGGGGCCGCGGCGCAGATAGCGCAGCATTTCGAGGAAATAAATGCGCGCCAGCACCGTGCGGTCGAGCTGCAATCCGTCAGTGACCTGCGGCGTCAGACACATCAGCAGACCGAACTGATCCGCCAGCGCTTCCTGCACCATCATTGATCCCCAGCGATCAATTTTGCTGAGTTTCGGGAAGACGTTTTCATTACGCACCAGCGAATGCCCCAGGTCATGCCCGCGGAACCAGGCAATCAGATAGCGCTGGCACACCTGGCTTTCCGGCAACGCGTCTTCCGCCCAGCCCATTTTCACCGCTTCGGTCCGCGAAAACAGTTCGAACAGTTGCAGGTAAGTATTGGCAAAGACCACCGTGCGCTTCACCGGCGAATACTTCAGTCCTTCGTCCTCCGGGAAGAAATACGCAAAGTGTTTCGGATACGTGTTGGCCTCACCCGCGATGCCAAACAGATTGATAATTTTGTAGGCACAGCCGGGCATCGCCAGTAAATCCGCGGCGATTTCCTTTTGCAGATATAGCAGGCTTTCCGGGAACAGGTTGTCCATCACGTCGGAAATTTCCTGTAAAACCGGCGCGGGTTCGCCAAACCATGAGGAATAAAAACTCTGTCTGGATTTACCGACCCACGTCGAGGTGTTGCCAATACCCAGTACCAGTTGCTGTTCATTCAGACCGGCAATTTGCGGCAAAACTGTTTTTCCGCAACTGTCATCCGCCAGAATTTCCGCCCGTAAAAACAGTCCACGCCGGGTATCAGGATCGTCAAACATCGGTGCCAGACGGAAACACTGAATCGACATCTCTTCACGCAGCGCGTCCAGCAAACGGCTTTCACAGGCTGCTTCCAGCTGATTAATGGCTTCCGTCAGGCGCAGGCAATAGTGAATGGTTTGCAGAGCTTTGGGATGTAAATTTTCCGGAGCATCCAGATCCATCATTGAAACCTGATATGCCGCAGCAGCTGGCCAAAATGACGTAGTAAACATAGTTTCAGACCCTTGAGCGCAATAGAGTAAACCCACTACATCATTCCGCTGTAATCGGGTATTGGAAGAAATTGCGCATAAGTCTGAACGTGTGAGTTTGCCCCCGGCGGCTACAGTTAAGGTATCCGTGTTTTTTGCCAGGTGCCTGACATCATGAGTTTATCTTTGCGCCATTATCTGCGCGTGCGTGGCCGTTTACTGATCTCAATAATTGCCGGTGTGGTGTGTTTTTTTGTGCTTCCGTCGCATCTGGGGATTTTACAGCGGCTGATGACCGGCTGGAACGTGCTGGCGTGGCTGTACCTGTTTTTCCTGTGGTTTCGTATGTTGCGTACCGAAGCAAAAGATATTCCGCATATCGCCAAAACTCAGGATGAAAGCGCGACGCTGGTGCTGACGCTGGTCACGCTGACCTGTCTTGTCAGTATTCTGGCGATCCTGATGGAGCTCGGTTCGCTCAAAGAGCTTACGGGAACCGCAAAAACGCTGCATATTCTGCTGACCGCGACCACGCTGATTGCCTCATGGGCCCTTCTGCCGACGTCGTTCGCCATGCATTACGCCCATCACCATTACCTGCGAAGGACAAAAGACGTGACGCCGATGATTTTCCCGGAAAAACCTGCCGAACCCGGTTACTGGGATTTCCTCTATTTCTCTTTCACCATCGCCGTCGCCTCACAAACCGCTGACGTTGCCACCGGCACCACCGACATGCGCCAGATTGCCCTGCTGCAGTCCGTCATTTCCTTTGTCTTTAATCTGGCGATTTTAGGTTTTTCAATTAACGTCGGGGCGGGCTTGCTGAGCTAGAGAGTGAAGTAATGCGCTGCTATTCATAGGATTTTCCGCAGAGTTGACTATAAGTGGAGAATAAGTAAAAAAACGCTGAATTTAGACTTCTATACGTCTAAAACTTAGTGTAGGTTTTTACAATATTTTCCCAATCTGGTTACGTTTAAGGAAACTCCATTTATGCGCACTTCGTTTGTTGCTGTGACACTCCTTACTGCCACACTGTTTTCTGCTGCCTCGTTTGCCGGTGCAACGCTTGATCGCGTGACGAAAACGGGCGTACTGCGCAATGCCATCGTCAACGACTATCCGCCTTTCGGTTTTATTGATGACAATAATCAGCTGGCCGGTTTTGACGTGGATGTGGCGAAAGCCGTGGCGCAGCGCATGGGCGTAAAACTTGAAATCATCGCGCCGGGCTGGGAAACCATTGTCGGCGGTAAATGGCAGGGGCGCTGGGATACCTGTATCTGCTCGATGACGCCCAACACTGAGCGCGCCAAAGTGCTGGATTTCCCGACGCCGTACTACAATTCGCCCGCAGTTCTGGTGGTGAATAAGAAAGATGACCGCTTTAAATCGGCCGCCGATCTGAGCAATAAAAAGATTGGCGTCGGCATTGGTTCTTCCTACGAAACTTACCTGCAAAAAACGCTGGTGATCCCGGGCAGCAAGCCGATCGCTTTCCCGTTCGATAACGTTCAGGTCATTCCAAGCGATGAAGAAGTGGCGTTCCAGAACCTGGCACTCGGGCCGGGCGTTCGCCTCGACGGCGTGGTTTCAGATCTGGCCACCGCTAACGCCCGTATCAAGCGTGCGCCGGTGTTTAAAATTGTCACCGAACTGTACGCAGAACCTAACTGGGTCGCGACCGATAAAGGCGACGCAGAGTGGGATAAGAAAGTGGCGGACACCATTAAATCGCTGCGTGACGACGGCACGCTGGCAAAAATCTCTCAGCACTGGCTGGGTGAAGATATTACGCACGAGGTACCGTGATGCCGCAAATCCCGGACAGCCAGCTAAAGGTGGAAACGCCGGAGCGCTGGCACCATGCACATGCGTTTACATTTAAAACCGGGCTGACCTGGCTGATTTTGCTCAGCCTGCTGCTCGGCGCGTTCAGCAAAATGGGGCTCGACTGGAGCCTGATCGGCCAGAAACTGCCCTTCCTGCTGGGTCTGCGTCTTTCGCCGGACGGCTTTATTCAGGGCGCGGCGCTGACCATTATGATCACCGCCTGTTCGATGTTTTTCTGTCTGCTGATAGGACTCATCACCGCGCTCGGGCGGATGTCGGACAATGCGCTGGCCTTTGGTTGTGCGACGTTTTATGCCTCGCTGTTTCGCGGTACGCCGCTGCTGGTGCAGGTACTGATTATCTATCTTGCATTGCCACAGGTCGGGATTGTGCTCGGCGCGCTCAGTTCCGGCATTATAGCCTTGTCGATGAACTACGGCGCGTATCTGGCGGAAACTATCCGCAGCGGCGTGCTCTCGGTACCACGCGGCCAGCAGGAAGCCGCGCTGGCGCTCGGCGTGTCACGCTGGACGGTCGCGGTTCATGTGACGGCACCGCAGGCGCTGCGCATCATCATCCCGCCCGCCGGTTCGATGTTTATTTCGATGCTGAAAGATTCCTCATTAGTCTCGCTGATGGGACTGTGGGAACTGAACTTTCTGGCGCAATCCTACGGGCGCAGCACGTACCGTTATATGGAAATGCTGGCGACGGCGGCGGCGATATACTGGATTATGTCGATTGTGCTGGAACTGCTGCAAAGCCGTCTTGAGCGCCGTTTTGCACAAGGTCAGCGTCGCTGATGTTTTAAATTCTTATCAACGGATACGCTATGTCTTTTCCTGAAGATTTTCGTTTAATCAGCTATCTCTCGCGTCTCGAACACGCCGTGCGTTTTCCGCTGTCATCGTCTTATCCGGAATCGATGAGCATCGATACGTTATTTGAACTGGCCGGAAAACAGCATCGCGCGCCGTTCATGCAAACCGTGCTGGATTACCCGCCGCTGCGCGGAACACCCGAACTGCTCGACGCCATCGCCTCGACCTATAAAAATGTGACCGCGCAGGACGTCATCAGTTTTGCCGGTGCCGACGAAGCGATTTATGCCAGCTTTCAGATGCTGCTCAAGTCCGGCGATCACGCGGTAGTGATCACCCCGAATTATCAGTCGCTGGAAAGCGTGCCGTTATCGCTGTGCGACGTCACCGGCGTGGCGCTCGATGCGGATAACAACTGGGCGCTGGATACCGGTAAAGTCCGCGATGCACTGCGCCCCAATACCAAAGTGCTGGTGATTAACTTTCCGCATAATCCGACTGGCGCGCTTATCAGCCGTCAGCAACTTAATGAGCTGATCGACCTGTGCCGTGAGCGCGGGATCTGGATCTTCTCAGACGAAGTGTACCGGCTGACCGAGTTCGATCCAGCCGATCGTCTGCCGCAACTGGCCGATGTCTACGAGCGCGGGATCTCCCTGAATGTGACGTCAAAGGCTTACGGATTGCCGGGTCTGCGCATCGGCTGGGTGGCGTGCCAGGATAAATCGTGGATGCTGGAACTGGAGCGCATGAAACAGTACTTGTCTATCTGCAACTCAATGCCCGGAGAGTTTCTCACCACCGTGGCACTCAATGCCCGTGCGCCCATACTCGAAAGGGTGATGGATCGTTCGCGCCGTCAGCTTGCGTCGCTTACCGCATTTCTGGCGAAATACCCGCGTCTGTTCCGGCTCTGCGTGCCGAAGGCCGGGGTGCTGGCGTTTCCACGTTATACCGGTGCAGAGGGCGCAGAAGCTTTCGCCACGCAGCTGGTTGAAGAAGCCGGTGTGATGGTGATCCCTTCTGTCGCCTACGCGTCAGAACTGAATACCGTGCCGGAAGATTTCCTGCGTATCGGTTTTGGTCGGGAAAATCTTGATGGAGCGCTGGCCGAAATGGGTAAATGGCTGGACAAAAGCGGCCGGTGAAGGGATGAAAAAAATGGGCGCGAAATTCGCACCCATTTTAGTTTTCCCCGGTGAACGGAAACCGGACTTACTGTAGATTTGCCAATGAATTACACGTTACTTACAGGCTTTGATCTCTTTCCACTGTGACCATTCACCGGTGAATGACGGGTTACCTGGCTCATTGTCCTGAGTCCAGTAATTCGCGAGATACTCCTTACCTTTCCAGTTAACACTTTCTCCGCCGTTATACACTTTACCGGCATCCCAGTTATCAGCGCAGCCGGTGCTGGTGCCTGCATCAGGGAGCGGCAATACTTTCGGTGTGACTGTCAGAACATACGTCGCCACACTGCTTTTCTTACTGTCTGAGACGGTCAGGGTGAAGTTGAAGCTTTGTTTGCTGGTCACCACCGGTGCAACAAAACTCAGCGACTTACGATCGTTACCGGCAAGCGTAGTGCCGTTCGGCAGCAGCCAGCTGTAAGTCAGTTTATCGCCGTCAGCATCGGTGGATTCAGCCGCATTAAGCGTTACATTCGCCTGGCTTTCCACATCACCAATCGGGCCGGAGAGTTTTGCCACTGGCGCTGAATTGCCGTCAGCCGGGGCTGGCGTCGGTTCAGGTGTTGGTGCAGGCGTCGGTTCCGGGGCAGGCGTCACTGGTTCCTCTTTACCGGCATCATCCACCACTTTCACGTTAAAGTAGTGTTGCACGCAGCGTTTGTAATCACCCTCTTTGAACGCAGAGTAAGGTGTCTGGTAACCGACCAGCTGACAGGAATACGTCAGGCCAGTAGGGGTTTCTGCTGACCATCCCCAGTCTTGTTCCCAGTATTGCGGCAATGCGCCCGCGCCACCGGAATCAAACTGCTTCATGTTTTTGCAGCCCAGCACTTCGTTTGCCGGAACCGGCACTTTCAGGTATTCCGCTTCGCTTTTGTAGTACGAGATACGGTTCAGACCCTGTGCAATATCCTGCGGGCCACCGCACTCAACGCCGCCGTTGATGATTTGGATCGTCACGCCGAATCCCGGTACCAGACCGTTAGCTTTGTCATGATCGTTTGGCTGCCACGTTCCGTCGATCACATGCAACATGCTCGGCTTCGGTGCCTGTGGCGTCACATAGAAAAATACCGCACTGGCAAGGTTCAGCCAGGTGTCAGCCACCAGCTCCGGTTTATCCAGCAGGGTTTTGACCGTGCCGAACATAGCATCGGAGAACGGGCCATAGTTATAGTTATAAGAAAGCTGTTTGGCTCCGCGACCGAAGTAGCTGACAAAATCCCCGTCGGCATCTTTGCCACACGGCCAGGTTTGTCCCTGCCAAACGTTCGGGTTACATTCGCCGTTGTAGCCGCCTTTCTGCCCTTCTTTCCAGCCCATTTCACGCAGGAATACCAGCCCCTGACGCCATTCGGCTTCAGGACGCCAGCTTTCGTGGCCGCCGGTTTCCTGCGCGAAGTGTGCAAACATGGTGGCAAGACCTTTGCGGCAAATGGCATCAGAATCACGACCATCGGTATACGTACCGCACACCGCCGGGAACTTACCGATGGCTTGCAGGAATTTGGTGTAGGTATAGCTCGGGTCACGCAGCGGGAAGATATAGTCCCACTTATCGCTGCCCAGAATGCTTTCCACCCGCTTGACGTTAGCCGGGTTATCGCTGCGGCCAGGGGCGATTTTATCAACAGAATCGTTGTCCAGCGTACGGATCGACGCTTTCACTTCCTGCATCAACGGATTTTGAGTCAGGCTGTTCTCTTTTTTGATCAGGTCACTTTCTTTGATGACATAGGGCTCTGACGTATCGGCTGCCAGCGCCGGTGCCATGCCGGACATCAGACAGGAAAGGGTTATAAGCTGTAAAAGGGCTTTATCTTTGGTTCTGCGCATAAGGATAACCTTATATATTGAGTCGAAGTTAAATGCTGAAAAATAATTTCCGCATGATATTAACTGGCCAGAGTCTCTGTAATACCTCCCTGCCCTGTTACTCAAAAGGTTATTCTCCCAATTACATTTCTGCTAATAAAAACAAAGTCATAAACATCATAAAAACAGGATGATATTTATTAAATTACGGCTTACAAACTTACGTCAAAAATAAAAATGCGGACCGACTCACTGGAATCGATCCGCATATTTGTCACTCAATGTGAAATTTCATTGATTCCCTTCGTTTACCGCTGAGCAAACGTAAATTTTTCCGCCAACCTCTTCACCCGGTCACCCGCTATCATTAATAACGGCCCACCGAGCACGCCTCCCATCCCGGAGGTCAACAAAATCATATTAAAACCCATATCCCTTTCAATAAAAACAATGCTTAACAGAAAGCCGGTGAAACACGACACGACAATTTGCGCAAAGCACTTATAAATATCCTCAACAGTAGGTTTAGTTTTGCAGCACATAATAAAACGCACCAACCCACCCCATGACGACATCACTAATATGGACACTAATAATTCAAATTCGATAAATACTACTTCTTTAGCATGAAAACTGATCATGATGAAAACCTCATAGATTAATTAAGCACAATTAGATAACTGCGACAATCATAATCCGGTTCGCATCAAGGCAATAATGACTTAACGTCAATAATTAATTTTAATCATCTTGTGCAGTATATTTATTAAAAAGCACTCATTAAAAAATAAAAATATCTCATCGTAAAACTCTTTAACCGCATTTATTGCCACATCTTTCAAACAGGCTCAACGGCTTTCAACTGAGAAAGTACCATATGTACATAACGTCTTTTGCTGCTGTTGGACAAGTAATGCATGTAAACAGGCGACTGTTTGATAGAAATTTCTTTCGGTAAATCAAAGTACTTTAGCTTACAGTTTCGCTCCCTGATAAAATAGTCTGCCAGCATACGAGGCAGGACCGTCAGCATATCACTGCGTTCCAGTGCGCTGATGATACCGTTGATAGAAGAAGAGCGGTAAATGACCTTGACCAGGCCCGCATAAGGCGCATCAATGGTCAGGGAGGTGCCAAGAAGGTTGGTGAAATCAGTATAAACACCGTCATTATAGACGGCGTGAGGTAATGCATAGTAGTGCAACAACGCCAGTTCTTTTTGATTGGATAATAAACTGTTGGCACCGCACAAGATAACGAAGTTATCCATGGCATCCATCTTTACCGACGTGATTTTTTCATGTTGCAGGACATGATGCGAAATCACCACATCAATATTGGCATGCAACAAACTCTTTACCATTTCATCACTCTTAATATTATTCGTACTGGAAAACTCTACTTTCACTGCTTTGCCTGAGTCGTTCTTATACATCCTGTTAAAATAATAATCCTCAAGTACATCAGGACACATTACGCGCAATATTGGACAGGATGGCCCCTCCGTTTTTGTCGACTGAAGGACATCTTCAATAATTGTAATCGCATTAACAAAGGAATCATGAATATCCAGCGCGGTGGCGGTGGGTTTCAGACCAGTAGCCGTACGGTAGAACAAATCCTCCCCAAGATGCCGCCTGAGTTTGTTTATCGACAAACTTATTGCTGAGGGTGTAAGGCTCAGATTTTCTGCCGCTTTTGAGATATTCCCTGAAACAATGACTTCGTTCATTATCTTAATTAGGTTGTAATCGAAATTAATCGCACTTGGCTCATTCATTATTGACTCTCCAGATAATGGGATAGTTTTCTGCAAAATAAATAATACAACTCTTTATGCATTTTACTGTCAGAAAAATCCACCTTTAATAGTGATAAGCATTATGATTTGCATATGCATTCACCGAAGATTCCGACAAAATTAGAGATTTATCCGCCCCTTCATCCAGCCATAAACGAATGATTCGTTGGCAGTTCGCCCTTCAGCCAGTTCCAGGTAACGTTGCCCCTGACTGCAATTGAGCGAGATGACAAGTACCCCGGC
Organism: Rahnella sp. AN3-3W3; assembly: GCF_003263545.1. Classification (NCBI taxonomy): domain Bacteria; kingdom Pseudomonadati; phylum Pseudomonadota; class Gammaproteobacteria; order Enterobacterales; family Yersiniaceae; genus Rahnella; species Rahnella sp. AN3-3W3. The sequence goes on along the minus strand of NZ_JYDG01000016.1, from coordinate 18,353 downwards.
GCCTTCCGTACCGCGTTTCTCAAGGAAATGCGATAACGCCTTTAAGGTGCCGGGGCCAATTTTGCCGTCAACGGTGATATCGGCATAATGGGCTTCCTCCTGATTAAACACATTCAGCCAGCGTTGCAACCATTTGATGCCCACCACCGGCCCCATATTGGTGCCGGTATCGCACAGTTCCAGCGCCAGTACGGGTGCGATGGCATAGACTTTGTCAAATCCCGGCTGATACCAGTAATTTTTCTCAAGGATCAGGTAGGCATCTTCTTTCGTGAAATCGACCATTTTCCCCGTGTAGCCATAACTGCGGGCGGTCTTTTCGGTAATACCCCAGTGGGTCGGACCGCCGGTATCATTCGGGTGGTCAACATACCCGCCTTCGTTTTTCAGTACAGAATTGATCACAGGATTGGTAAACATAAGGTATTCCTCCGACAACGATTAAAGTTGAAGCGTCAGGAACAACGCGGTACCGAGCAATAACACTGAGACGATAAAACCAAACGCCAGCAGCCACGGTCTGACGTTTTTGACTGGTGGGGCCTTATCTTCCATGATTTCGACGGTGGCTGAGGTACTGACACGGATACCTGATTTCGGCACGGTAATAAAAAATTCATCCAGCCCGGCAAATTTAAGATCACGACGAATTAAATAAAGAGTCTGAGTGAGGCTGGCGTCGCTGGTGAATTTACTGCGACTCCCCCACAATGCTTGCGAGATTGCTTCTTTTTCGATGACCTCATCATGGGCATGTTCGATTATATAACTCAGGCAACGTGCTCTCATTGAAGTCAGTTTAATGTTTACATCACTGTGGAGTTTTTTAAATTCCTTTGTTTTTTCATTAAATACATATTCACTATTTATCAGGTAAACAGCCATCATCCTCTCCCCTCCATTATTACAGCCATCTGAAAACCCCCACGTAATCTTTGCTGATGATTAAGCGTATCTACTTTTATTAATTTCTCCACAGGCAATAGGATTAATATTAAGTATTTTAGTTAAGATGTGACTCATAGAGAAAAAAACGGCGGGTATTAAGTAAAACTCAAAAAGAACTTAATTCTCACTCAACAACAACACACCACTCAAGCAACTGAATAGTAATGTTTTTATTTGCTAATTTGTGATATGTAATTTTGCCATCAGTGCGATTGATGACGACAGTAAAATAAACCAACACACACCATTTAAAAAGTAATCACATTTTTTATCTTAGTCACTTTTATTTATATCTCAATGTGATTTGCTGGTTTTTAATTCCGCAACGATTATATCCACCAGCAGCAAACGGCTGTTGATGTATTCAATTAAACTTTAGGAAACCATTATGCCTACCAGCAGAATTATTCAGACCGATGAATTGACCAAAGCCTCTTATACTAAAGACGGTTTTGAACCGGCTACAGAAACAGAGAAATACAGCTATACCTCTGCACGTGTGACTAAACCGGTTTATAACAAATACAATACAGCGAATAAGCCTAAAGTATTTGGCTATTATACAGACTGGTCACAATATGATGGTCGTTTACAAGATCCAGAAATAGAAGCAGATAAAAGGGGGCGTGGTTTTGATCTCGCGAATATTCCACCAACCGCTTACGACAAAATCATTTTTGGTTTCGTCGGCATCGTCGGCGACCAGGGTGAGAAAGCGATTACCGTCGCCAAAGCCGCACAGGACCTGGGCAAAACCACCCACCAGGCGACGTTCCTGGATCCATGGGGTGACTTCGGCTCTTCCGTTAATAACAATCTCGACAATCCGGGCTGGGTTGAACTTTCTCCGGCCAGCGCGACACAAGCCAATGTAAAAGGTTTGATTGGCGGCTTACGTGACCTGCAAAAACGCGCAAAAGCGGTCGGTCATGATCTGGTGCTTTCCATGAGTATTGGTGGCTGGACATTAAGTAACGGCTTCCACAACATGGCGAAAACTGCAGACGGGCGTCAAATTTTTGCGAAAAGCGTGGCAAACCTGTTTACCCGCTTCCCAATGTTCAGCGAAGTGGATATCGACTGGGAATATCCGGGGAATGCCGGGAATAACAACCCGTATGATGACAATGATGGCGCCAACTACGCCCTGCTGATTGCTGAAATCACCAAAGAAATGGCGGCTATCAAGCGCTCTGATGTGAAAATCAGCATCGCCAGCTCCGCCGTCGTGGCCATTCTGGAAAAATCCAATGTTCCTGCCCTGCTGGCCGCCGGTCTGCATGGCGTCAACCTGATGACGTATGACTTCTTCGGCACGCCGTGGGCGGAAAAACTGACGCACCACACCAATCTGCATGCACTGGTTGAAGGCGGCTGGGGCATCGACACCATCATTGATTACCTGCTGGCAAAAGGCTTCCCGGCTGATCGCATGAACGTTGGCTATGCGGCTTATTCCCGCAATGCGCAGAATGCGGTACTGGAAAGCTATTCTCCGCTAGAAGGGACTTATACCCCTGATGCAGGCAAAACCACCGTCGGAACATTCGAAAGCGGCACCACCGAATGGTACGACCTGGTAAATAACTACCTGGATCTGGAAAATCAAAAAGGACGAAATGGTTTCCAGGTTTATACCGATCAGGTAGCAGATGCCGATTATCTTTATAACAAAGACAGCGGCATTTTCATGTCGATTGATACCCCGCGTACCGTGCGGGAAAAAGGTCGTTATGTGGTTGAAAAAGGCCTGGGTGCGCTGTTTACCTGGACTATCGATCAGGACAACGGCCTGCTGGTGAATGCCGCACGTGAAGGCCTTGGTTGCACTATTCAAAATCAAGTTATCGACATGGCGCCGCTGTATTTTGAAGGGGTTAACATCAGTGGTCAGGTACCGGATGATGAAGTCCCAGCAGAAAGTAATGTGGCACCAACTGGTGATATTGCCCTGCAGGTGTTCAGCGGCTCGAAAGTGCGTCTGAGTGCAGCGGGTTCTGCCGACCGCGACAACGACAAGCTGACGTATAAATGGACCGCGCCAGCTGCCATTGCGCTGTCTTCTTATAGTGCTGTGTCCGCAGACTTCACCGCGCCTGAGCTGGTCAGTAAAGCTGACTTCAGCTTCAGTCTGGTCGTGACTGATGAGCATGGTGAGAAATCATCGTCCAAATCCATCACCGTGACCGTTCTGGGCAATGCAGCTGTTCAACCAGAACCAACACCGGAGCCAACGCCTGAACCGACACCAGAGCCGACTCCGGAACCAACGCCTGAACCAACGCCTGAACCAACGCCTGAACCGACACCAACTCCATCTCCGGCCGGCAAATATGCCACCTGGGAATCCAGCAAAGTGTACAACACTGGCGATAAAGTCAGCCTGAACGGTAAAGATTATCAGGCCAATTACTGGACTCAGGGCAACCAGCCGGGCAAAGCCGAATTTACCGGCGAATGGTCACAGTGGAAGCAAATCTGAACCTCGTCAGACCTGAGATAAATCTCGTCAGACCTGAGATAGATCTCTTCTGACCTGTAATAAACCTCTTTTGACCTGTATAAAAAATCTCACGGGGCCTTGTGCCCCGTTTTTTTACTCAGGAGTGTGCTCACCAAGCACCTGCTTTTCAGTAAGAAAATCTATAAACACCCGCACTTTTGGCAGCATATGACGGCTGCTCGGCCACACCACGAAAATTTTCCGCCTTCTTTCAGATAATCTTGCAGCACCGCCACCAGTTCTCCGGACTCAATATATGGCCGTACGATAAATTCCGGTACATAGGCCAGTCCCAGTCCCTGCAAGGTAGCCTGCAAAATCGATTCCAGATTATTGCTGCTCAGCGCCAGCGGCAGTTCAGGCGGCGTCACGCCAGTCATCTCCCATTCCTGCCACTGTCCGCTGCCCGGTAACCGGTAACGCAGGCAGGCGTGCTGATAAAGATCGTCAGGTCTTAGCGGCGCCGGATGGCTGGCGAAATACGCCGGACTTCCTATAATGGCAAACCGGAACGGCCCGAGGCGGCGTGACATCATCTGTGAACTGTTCAGTTCGCCGCTGCGGATGGCGATATCAAAGCCTTCGTCGATGACATCTGCCATCCGGTCACTGAAATCCAAATCCAGTTCGACATCGGGATAACGCTGACGAAATTCCGGCAGATGCGGCAACAACATGCGGTATCCAATAGCGGGCGCGGTAATGCGTAATTTTCCGCGTGGCTCGGCAGAAATTCGCACCAGTTCCTGCTCCGCCTCTTCCAGTTGCGAAACGATTTGCTGGCAGCGTTCGAAAAATAGCTGGCCTTCATCGGTCAGGCTGATGCGCCGCGTGCTGCGGTTGAATAGCCGCACGCTGAGTTTTTCCTCCAGCCGCGCCACACTTTTGCCAACCGCCGAGGCCGAAATCCCCATGCGCTCCGCCGCCGCCGCAAAACTCTGGCTCTGCGCCGCGCGGACGAAGGCCAGCAGGCCGTTGAGGTTCTCCATTTTCCCTTCCCGTCTATTAGAGCGTTTTAGTCCTTAATCATCGGACTTACGACCTGTTTCCGCAAGATTACAGACATTTTATCATCATTTTTATTCTCAATTGTCGGAAGCAGCCATGAACTCATTAACAGCCCCCTCAACGGGCAGCCTGCGCGTTTTGTTTACCGTATGTCTGGCGGCGGTGATTTTGCCGCTTAATTTTGTCAGCGGTGCAGTAGCAACGCCTGCTATTGCCCGCGAACTCAGCGGCAGTGCGCAGGCGCTGAGCTGGATAACCAATTCATTTATGCTCACTTTCGGCTGCTTTCTGATGGCCGCCGGTGCGCTGGCCGATGAACTGGGGCGTAAAAAAGTGTTCATCAGCGGTGTCTCGCTGTTTGCGTTGCTGTCGTTATTGCAGGCTTTCAGCAGCAATTTGCTGTGGATTGATCTGCTGCGCGCCGCACAAGGCATCGCGGCGGCGGGCGCACTGGCGGGCGGCGCGGCGGCTCTGGCACAGGAATTCGACGGCGCAGCGCGTACCCGGGCTTTCAGCCTGATGGGCAGCAGTTTTGGCATCGGGCTGGCCTTCGGTCCGTTCCTCGCGGGCGTGCTCATCGCCCACTTCGGCTGGCGTGCGGTGTTTTTCTCCGCGACGGTGATTGCAGCTCTGGCGCTGGTGAGCGGTGCCAGTAAAATGCGCGAAACCCGTAATCCGCAGGCGACGGGTATCGACTGGCCGGGTACCGTCTCCTTCACCGCCATGCTGGCATTGCTGACCTGGGCGCTGATGGAAATCCCGCAATCCGGTCTGCAAAGCGTCCGGGTACTATCGCTGCTGGCGGGTGCGGCGCTGTTACTGGCCGTTTTTGTCATGGTGGAGCATCGCGTAAACAACCCGATGCTCGACTTATCGCTGTTCCGCTATATCCGTTTTATCGGTGTGCAGGCGCTGCCGCTGGCGACCGGTTTCTGTTTTGTGGTGCTGCTGGTGATTTTGCCGATGCTGTTTATCGGCGTAGAAAATCTTAGCGAAGAACGGGCCGGACTCATGATGATGGCGCTTTCGGTGCCGATGCTGGTGGTTCCGCTGCTGGCGGCATGGCTTACGCGCCGGGTGTCCGCAGGCGTGTTATGCACCTCGGGTTTAGTGATTGCCGCCGCAGGATTAGGCTGGTTAAGTCAGGCGGTACTGGCGCAGGATATGACCGCGATGATTGCGCCGATGGTAATGATCGGCATCGGTACCGGTCTGCCGTGGGGACTGATGGATGGACTGTCAGTGAGCGTCGTTCCCAAAGAACGGGCGGGCATGGCGACCGGGATTTTCAGCACCACGCGGGTGGCCGGCGAAGGCGTCTCACTGGCGATCGTTGGTGCCATTCTTTCGGCATTAACGCACACCGCGCTGACGGCAAATTTTGCAGGCAGCGCGATCAGTGTTCAGGCGGGGAGTTCCCCGGCAATCAGTCAGGCGGCGCAGCGGCTGGCGACCGGTAATCTCGCCGTGGCGCAACAGCTTATTCCACAGGCCAGCACGGCGCAGCTTCAGCAGATTTATGCCGCTTCACTGCATCCGTTACTGTTATGTCTGATGGCGATTACGCTGTTCTCTGCGCTGGTGGTGCTGCTGGCGCTGCGCGGGAATCATCAGGATGAAACCGATCCCGTACCTGCCGGATGTCAGAAGGATCTGTCGCCGTAATCCGCTTCCAGCACCGGTTTCAGCCGGGCATAAATTTCCTCAATCTCTGCCGGAATATCCACTTTTGCGATAAAGCCCGCTCCGCGCGGGCCATAACCGCCAGGGGCGTTACGCAGACGTGGGATTTCACCGAGCAGCAGCGACACAAACCGTGGCAGCGACCACAGGCTGTGATGCCCTTCTCCGGCAAAACGCAGCCCCTCGCCATCACGTTCCAGCTGAGGCACCAGCACCGGCCAGTTAACAAATGTCACTTCAGGGCGATCGCGCCAGACGTGGCGGAAACTGGCATCGGTGCGCAGTTGCATCAGCGGATCCTGTACCAGCGTGATGTGCGTGGAGCGATCACCGGCCAGATCCAGCACCCGTCGGGCCTGTAAGGCATTGTCGCCACAGTTGGTTGAGGCGGTTTCCAGCAAAATCTGCTTTTGCGGCGCAGCACAGCACTGAACACCAATATCGTTCAGCACTTCGGCCTCACTGCGACCTGATGTATGGATGTGCCGGTAGCGCAGATGCGTCTGTATCGCCTGATACAGCAAGTCAGTGGAATGCCCGATCCCTCCGGCAATCAGCAAACGGGAAATCCGCCCCTGCGCCAGCGCCTGAAACGTCGCTTCGGCGGTCGGCAAAATCGCATTGCCCAGCAGGATCATCAGAGACGGTTCACCTTGCGGTCCCTTTCCTGACGTCTGATCAAAGGCCAGAAAATGCGCCAGCCGGTTCATGTCTTGAATCACATCATCTGAAAACATCAGTAGCTCCGTTGAGCTATCACGAGAAGCAAATTGATAACATCACAAAATCAATGGTTAAAAAACCTCATCGTTTAGTGGTCTTAACGCAATCATTAACAACACAAAACAAAAATAAACAGGATTAAAAATGGATAATTTGTAATTTATAGAATTTTTATCCTTATTAACCAGAATGCTGAAAAGATCCCCTTAAGGTAAATTTATTAACTTATATTTAACCATAACGGCGTTTTTCATCATGCGCATAAGGTCAGGGCTCCGTTCCATTGTGAAGGGAAAACATAACACCCGGCCTGAACGCTGTTAATTACCGGCTTTTTTTGCAGTTTTTTAGCGTTAATTATTGACCACCAGAGGATTTCCACATGCAACGCCGTTGCATGAATACACAACTGTGTAAGCGGTTATTGGGAGTCATCATGGGCGAAAAAAAATCATTATTACTGGCCGGTCTTGCTGCTGCAACGCTGATCTTAGCGGCAGGTGTTCAGGCAGCCGGTACCTTAACAGGGCAGGTAGGCGTTCAGCTGACCATCAGCACCGGTTGTACTGTCGGTAACGGCACATCAACGGGAGGGACCAACCAGTGGGGTACCCTGAACTTTGGTAACTACGCGGATCTGACCAGCGTGATCAACGGGACAGTATTTGGTGCCAATGGCACCGGTGCCGTCACCATCACCTGTAGCACCGGGCTGACACCGACGCTGTCACTGAACGGCGGACTGGCGGCAACCGGCGGGCTGCGGACCATGACATCCAGCGGCAACAGCATTCCTTACCGTCTCTATTCTGACACTGCACGTACCACAGAAATCGCCATCAATACGCCGATTACTCTGACGACGGGCACCACTGCGCAAAATATCCCGATTTATGGTCGTGTGCTGCCTGCTGACCAGACCAGCACCACACCGGCTGCGGGGACGTATAACGATACCGTTGTTGCCACTCTTTCCTGGTAAGGCTGTTTTCCATCAGAGCCGGTTTCGGCTCTGACTGGCTTTTGTTTCAAGGAAGGAAAGATCATGGACATCAAGGTACTGCTGCTATTGCCGGCTGCCCTGCTGGTGTCAATGCAGTTGCGCATTCCATTCAGCCAGGCGGCAACGATAGGCATCAGCGCCACGTTGCTGCCCGCCTGCAATGCGGGAACCACGACGTCCGGCAGCACCAGTTTCGGTACGCTGAATTTTGGCAATTATGCGTCGCTCACCAGCGCAATTAACGCCACCAGCGCGCAACTGGCGGGGTCGATTCGCGTGAATTGCGTGAACGGGCTGACGTATAAAATCGTCATGGATGGCGGCAGCAGTGGCGTTGTTACCGCCCGCAGGATGGTCAATACCACTAACAGCGCACTGACCTTGCAGTACAACCTTTACACCACGGCGGCGCGTACCACCGTCTGGGATAACGTGACCGGTGTGAGCGGAACCGGTAATGGCGCGGATCAGTGGAGCACGGTCTATGGCCGCGTTCCTGCTCAGACCACGCCTGCTGCCGGTGTTTATCAGGATACGGTGAATGTCACCGTATCCTGGTAGAGGTTTTTATGCCTGGCCGTTTGCTGGTGCCACAGGTGCTGCTCATATTGCTGCCCCTGATGTCGTTGCCGCTGATGCCGCTGATAATGTGCAGTTCAGCGCGCGCCGCGACAGCCACCGCCACATTTACCGTCACGGCCACGCTCACCAATGGCTGCGTTTTCGGCAGCTCACTTTCCAGCCCGACCACCAATCTCGGCATCCTCAATTTCGGCTCATTTCCTTCCGTTCCCACCAATGTCGATGTGACCAGCACCTCGGGTGCAGGCTCGGTGGTGGTCACCTGCACGCCGGGCACCACGGTGGCGATTGGTATGGATTACGGCATTCACGGCGGCTCCGCCGCACAACGTTACATGGCCAACAGCGGTGCCACCGCGACGCTTGGCTATCAGCTTTATCAGAACGCCGCACGCACCGTGGTTTGGGGAACCGGCGCGCAGGCGATGACCATCAGCAGCTTTCCCTCAACAACACAAACTTACCCGGTTTATGGCCGGTTGTTTTCTTTCACGACGTCACCCACTGCGGGCACTTACACCGACACGGTAACCGTGACTCTCACTTATTGAATCATCAGGATATGAGCTATGACGACGATGTTCTCACGCATGATGGCTGCCACTACTCTGGCTGTGGCTTTGTTTTCCGGTACGGCGGTTCAGGCCGCCAGTTCGGTGCTGGTGTGGCCGGTCTATCAGATTATCGAATCCGATCAGAACGGATCGGCCCTGTGGCTGGAAAACCGTGGCGCAGAACCGGTGTCTTTGCAGGTGCGCGTGCTGGCCTGGAAGCAGGAGAATTTTAACGAGAAGTACGCCGATCAGACTAACGTGGTCGCCAGTCCGCCGTTCGCCACCGTGCCGCCGGGCCAGCGCCAGCTGATCCGTTTGATCCGCAACACGCCGGTGCCCGCGAATACTGAACAGGCGTACCGCATTATCATCGATGAAATTCCGTCTCCGCTGAACAATGCCGGTGAAGGCAAAGACAAGGCGGTAGTCGGGCTGCAATTGCAGATGCGTTATCTCCTGCCGCTGTTTATGGATGGCGGCAGTTTATGGACCAACGAACGTCCTGATATGAAACGCGATGAGTCAACGGCGACCCGCCCGATCCTCACCTGGCGTTCGCTATCCGAAGGCGGCAAAACCTATTTGCAGGTGCGCAATACCGGCATTGTCCATGCGCGTCTGAGCAACGTGTTCTGGTCATCCGCTGGCAATCAGAAGCAAGGAGTCAAAACCATGGTCGGCGGTTTTATGGGGTATGTATTGCCGGGGCAGCAGATGCGCTGGCCGGTGCCAGCAGGCGTCACGCCGGGCGCACAGCTCAATGCGCAAATTGCCGATAACACCAAACCGATTGTCATTCCACGCGGCGAATAACAGCAGGAGCCGCCACGGATGCCAAAAAGATCGCTTCCCGGTGCAGGTTGTCAGCGTGTGCTGATTTTCCGGGGAAGCCTGTGCCTGTTGTATCTGAGCGCCTTCGGCGCGCAGGCACAGGAATATTCGTCACTGCCCGATGCCCCGCGAGCGGCACCGGTGGTGACCGACGCCATGTTTTATCTGTCGATTGTGGTCAACGGCCAGACAGATAATCAGGTGGTGCCGGTGACGTATCGCAATAATGCCTATTTCGTGGAAGCCGGTGTACTGGCAAAAAATCACATCCACATTAACGGTCAGCAGGGGCTGATCAATGTCGGCGAATTGCCGGACGTTAAAGCAAAATACGATTCAGCCACCCAGCAACTGGTGTTAACCGTGCCGGACGCCTGGCTGCCGAACCAGAAGGTCAGCGGCGATCCGCTGATGAACTACACGCCGTCGCAAAGCAGCACCGGCCTGCTGTTTAACTATGACTCGTACTACACCGACCCGCCGGGTGGTTCTAAATCTATCGCCACCTGGATGGAGCAACGTTTATTCAGCAGCCTCGGATTGCTCACTAATACCGGCACTTACCGCTATAACATCGACGGTTCGGGCAATAACGAAAATGGCGGCAGCACCGCGCAGGACGGCTATCTGCGTTACGACACCTTCTGGCGCTTTACCGACGAAAAGAACCTGATCAGCTATCAGGTCGGGGATTTCGTCAGTGACTCCCTGACCTGGAGTAATTCGGCGCGCATGGGCGGTTTGCGTATCAGCCGCAACTTTGCCGTTCGCCCGGATCTGGTGACTTATCCGTTGTTGCAGTACAGCGGTACAGCGGCGGTACCAAGCACGGTGGATCTGTTTCTCAACGGCTATAAGGCCAGCAGTAACAACCTGAATTCCGGGCCGTTTACGCTGACCAACGTGCCGTATATCAACGGTGCCGGTGAAGCGACCATTGTCACCACCGATGCGGTCGGACGTCAGGTTTCAACCAGCGTGCCGTTTTACGTTTCCAACACCCTGCTGCGTAAAAACCTCAGCGATTTCGATTTCTCGCTCGGGGCGGTGCGCAATAATTATGGCGTCACTAACGGCGATTATTCGGATGCCGCATTCAGCGGTATTTACCGTTACGGGCTGAGCGATTATCTGACGCTGTCCGGTCATACCGAAATCGTACAAGGTCTGGCGCTGGGAGGATTAGGGGCAGATGTGGCAGTGGGAACCTGGGGAACGCTGAGCGTTTCCGGCAGCCAGAGTAAGGCCGATCATCCGCCGGTCAGCAGCGATAATCAGACAGTTACGCAGGATAATGACAACAACGGGCAGAGGCCGGGCATCCCGAATTCCAGCGGCGAAATCGAAAATCCCCTCGGTGAGAATATCACTGACAAAAAGGATGGCAGCCAGTACACGCTGGGTTATTCCTACTATTCGACGGTGTTCAGCCTCTCGGCGCTGCGTTCAAAACGCACGGTGGGTTATCAGGATCTGACGTCGTACACCAGCGACACGCGATTAAGTCGTCAGGCGGATCAGGTGACGTTCAGTACCTCGCCGTTTGGGCCGTCGAACGGCACGATGGGCATCGGCTATTACGACGTCGAAGCCTATGACAATTCCCATACGCGCCTGGTGAATTTCTCCTACAGCCGCTCGCTGTGGGGACAAAGCAGCATGTTTTTATCTCTCAACAAAACGCTGGGCGACAGCGGCTATAGCGCGCAGCTGCAATTTATCATTCCGATTGGCACCAATATCAACATGAATGCCGGTGTGCAGCGTGACAACGCAGGCAATTATCAGGAGCAAATCGGCGCCAGCAAAGCCACGCCAACCGACGGCGGACTCGGCTGGAATCTGGCCTACAGCGGCGGCAACAATCCGTATCAGCAGGCTGATGCCACCTGGAAATCACGCTTCGCCACGATTCAGGGTGGGCTCTACGGTAATCAGGGCGATTACACCAACTGGGCTGACTTAAGCGGTTCAATCGTGTTTATGGCCAATGACTGGTTCCTCTCTGACAAGATTAATGACGCCTTTATCGTGGTCGATACCGACCATTACGCCGACGTTCCGGTACTTTTCGAGAATCAGAAAATGGGCAAAACCGACAAGAAAGGCCATCTGCTGATCCCGACCGTCAGCTCGTATTATCCGGCCAAAGTGGAAATCGATACCCTGCCGCTACCCGCCGACGTGGTTGCGAATAACGTCAATGACCGCATCGCGGTGAAACAAGGCAGCGGCGTGGTGGTGAAATTCAGCGTGGAGAAAGTGCTGTCGGCCAATATCACCCTGCACGACGCCGCCGGACAACCGCTCAAGCTGGGCACACTGGTTACAGAGCAAAATACGCAGCAAACCACCGTCACCGGTTACGACGGGCTGGTGTACTTCTCGCATCTGAAGGAAAACAACGTGCTGACTATCCAGCAGGAAGATCATTCAGTCTGTCGGGTCAGCTTCACGCTGAACCCTGATCGCCACAGCATAGAGCAGGTGGGGCCGCTGTCATGTCCGGGTGGCAAAACAGGCGCATCAGCAGGAGATAAATCATGAGAATGTTCAGGCAGTGGATACGCCAGGGATTGCTGCTGATGCTGTTGGCGGGCGTGTCATCGCAGGCTTTTGCCGGCTGTACCACGGCGGCCACCACCATCACGCTCGGTACCCAAAACTCGTTTGCGGTCAGCACTTCACCGCTGGTGACTTCTGGCAGCAGCGGCTTAAGCTGCACAGGCCCCTTACTGAGTATCGGCGGCACCAACACGATAACCGCGACCATTGGCGCCACACTTCATCCCAGCGGCACGCAGCCCCGCCTTTACAGCGCGGCAACCGGCCAGTATCTGCCTTACAACCTGTGTAAAGACAGCAGTTGCGGCACGGTGTATAACCAGGGCGATGTGATTACCTGGAGCAGCACGACAGCCCTGGGATTACTGGGATTGTTCTCCGGGCCGAATGGCACGTTACCGCTGTATGTGATGCCCAAAACCTTGTCCAATCTGGCAGCGGGTACCTACACCGATACCATCCCCATCGCCTGGACGTGGAACATCTGCTCGGTGGCCGTTGGCACGTTGTTGTGTATCGCCGATACCGGCAATGTCAGCGGTTCCGTCAACCTGACGCTTAACGTCACCAACTTTTGCTACATCGACAGCGCGCCGAACGTAGGTTTTGGCAGCGCTGCCCTGCCTTCCGGCCTGACTACCGTTGTTGCTAATACCATCAGCGTGCGCTGTACGCTGAACGCCAGTTATTCCGTTAATCTCACCAGCAGCGTAGCGGCATCCGGCCAGTACCGGCAGATGGCCTCCACCGTCGGCGGCACCACCAGTTATCTGCAATATCAGATATTTAAAGGCGACAGCACGGTGTGGACGGCGGCAACTAACAGCAGCGCGACCGGTACAGGCACATCACAATCGTTTCCGTATACGGCTTCCGTGAATTTGTCGCAAAGTAATCAGCCCGCCGGAAACTACAGCGATACGGTGACAGTAACCGTGACGTATTAACGAGGGAGGAAACAGAACCGGTGCAGCGAATGCGCACCGGTTTTGGAACAGAAAATCTTAAAGTGCTTTCAGCGTTTTGACGGTGGCATCCACATCAATTTCATCTTCCGTAAACACATAAGTGCTGTTCTGGAAGGTGGTGATCAGCAGCTTTTTCATGGTGCGTGTTTCTGCTTTCTTCTCTTCTTCCTGCGGGCGGATACGGTTCATTAGCAGGCCCACGGACAGCACGGCGTTTTCTTTGTCGATCTTCGACTCTGCCGGTACTTCTTCGTTAAACGCCAGGAAGGACTTGATGCTGGTGATTTTGATGCGCTCACCGGCGATAAAGATGTATTTGCTCTCCGGCTCGACTTTCACCGCAAAGGCGGAAAGGCCTTTGTTATTGGTGGTCGGCTCGAAAGTGACTACAGCATCTTTTTTTAATCAGCTCAGGGTTTGCAACTTTAATCACGTGGAAATAACGGTTATCGCCGTTTTCATCTTTGATAAAACCGAAACCTTTATCTTCAAACCAGGTTGTGATTACGCCGTTCATCGCTTACCGCCTAAGTAATTATCTATTCAACATGTCAGTTTTTGCAGGGCGGCAGTGTAAAGCAGAATGAGGATAAAGTCCTGTGCTTTACTGCCCGATACCCTCAGTTTATATCGCTTTTCGGAACGTCAGATTAAATCGGTAGGATCCGGTCAGCGGATGCTCGCCCGCTTTCAGCGGCAACACGCCATGATAACGCAGCCGCGACGGGCCGCCCCACACCACAATATCGCCATGCGTTAACTGCACGCGCTGTGTTTTATCGCTGCGCTCCATGCCGCCAAACTGAAAAACAGCCGGTAAACCCAGCGAGACAGAAACAATCGGCTGGCCGAAATCGTGCTCGTCCTTGTCCTGATGCAGGCTCATTTTAGCGCCCGGCTGATAACGGTTGATGAGGCAGGCGTCCGGCTCAAATCCCGGGAATCCCGCCTGTTCTGCCGCTTTCACCGCCATAGCGCGAAACAGTTCCGGCATCGGCGGCCATTGCTGATGGCTTTCGGGCGACGTCGCCTGATAACGGTATCCGGCTTTATCTGTCACCCAGCCTACATCCCCGCAGTTGGTCATCGCCACCGACATCGCATAACCGCCGGGCGTCGCGCGATACTGAAAAGGTACCAGCCCGGCAATACGGTCGATTTCCGCCAGCAACGCCACATCGTCTTGCAGCGCAGCACCGCGTAAAACTACCGCGCCGGGACACAAGTCTTCACGCCAGTTCGGGTGAAAATCCGGGTGATCGAAAAGATCCAAATTCATAACCGCCTCCGTTCATGCGTATCAGTTAAGTATAACGGATGTGGCCAGACAGTCATGGACGCTGCCAGCGCGCGGCCAAAAAGTCGAGCAGCGCCTTCGCCGCCGGACCGGTACGCCGGTTGGGTCGCACACAATAAACACCGGTTTCCCGCCCTGTCCATTGCGGCAATACCTGCACTAAATCCCCTGCGGCAATCGCCGCCGCCATGGTGACCGCGGAATGAAACGCGATGCCTTGACCATCAATACACAGCCGACGCGCGGCATCGGCGTTATCCACTTTGACCGATCCTTTTGGCGCCAGTATTCGCTCTTCTCCATTCGACTCTCTGGCATTCGATCCTTCAGCATTCAAAAATAGCCGCCAGAGCACACCATCCTGACTGGCGGAAGAGACAATACACTCATGCTCGTGAAGATCTTCCGCGCTCAACGGCGTGCCGCGTTTTTTCAGATAAGCCGGAGCCGCCACCAGGATCCGCCGGTTATCCAGCATCTTGTGTGCAATCAGAGAAGAATCCTTCAGGCGACCAATCCGGAACGCCAGCATGATGCCTTCTGACACCAGATCAACGTAGTCATCGGTCAGACGCAGATCCAGCTGCACCTGTGGACAGGTCGCCAGAAACTCGCTCAGATAAGGCACGATATGGGTATGACCGAACGCCACCGGCGCGCTCACGACCAGCACGCCATAAGGCAGCGTCTGTTCATCACGCACCATTCCGGCAGCATTATTAAGCTGCAACAGCGCCTGATGGCATTCGGCGTAATAGCGTTTGCCGGTTTCCGTCAGCGACATCGCCCGCGTGGTGCGGTTCAGCAGCGTGGTGCTCAGTTCCTGTTCCAGCATTTTAATAAAACGACTGACAGAAGAAGGAGTAATGCCCAGCGCGCTGGCGGCACGGACAAAACTATGATGTTCAACCACCGCGACAAAGGTTTGTACCAGATGCAGGGACGGCGCGTTCATTATTGCTCTCAGCGAATGAATGAATGTTATTTCCGGCTATTATCAGGAAAATTAAGCATGATTAGAATGATTCTTTTTTGAGGAACCCTTCCATGAAAACGCCATCTGCCACCTTATTTCGTGAACTGCATCTGCAACAAACTCCGCTGAAATTACCCAATGCCTGGGACGCAGGCAGCGCGCGCCTGATTGAAAGTCTGGGGGCGACAGCCATTGCCACCACCAGCGCGGGCGTCGCCTGGTCACTGGGCTATCGAGATGGCAACCTGTTGCCCGTTGAGGAATATGTCGCACGCGCGGCATCGATTTCTCGGGTGATTTCAGTGCCGTTGTCTGCGGATATCGAAGGCGGTTACAGCGATATTCCGGCGACGGTTGCGCTAACCGTCTCACGATTTATGGATACGGGCGTGGTGGGTATCAATATTGAGGACGGCGCAGGCAATCCGCATGTGTTGTGCCGGAAAATTGAAGCCATCAGAACCGCCAGCGCCCGCTGCGGTGTAGATCTTTATATCAATGTGCGCACCGACGTTTACGCACGCAATTTGGTTCCTGCTGGCGAAAAAGCAGCGGAGGTCATCATGCGGGCTCAGGCTTACCGCGACGCCGGAGCCGACGGCATTTTTGTCATCGGGCTGGCGGAGGCAGAAGAAATACGCGCCATTGCTGACAGCACGGATCTGCTGCTCAATGTGGCGGTCTGGCCGGGACTGCCGCCGGTCAGCGAGCTTGCAGGCATTGGCGTACGCCGCCTGAGCGCCGGTTCCTGGTTGCCGCAAACGTTATGGGCGCACAACGCGCAGTTAGTCAGCGGGTTCCTGCAACACGACGAAATGACGCCTATGCTGGAAAAAGCCGCGCCATATTCAGAAATTAATGCGATGTTTTAATGACTCAGATAACGCCTGAACCGGAGAGATAAATGAATTCCACAGCCAGCCCCGACAATGTCACGCAACCGCGCCCGGCAGTTCTGCATATTCTATGCGGGAAAATAGCCTCGGGGAAATCCACCCTGTCCCAACATCTGGCCAGCGCGCCTTGCACCGTCGTGCTTAATGAAGACCAGTGGCTTGCCCATCTTTATCAGGATGAGATGCACTCTTTAGCGGATTATGTCCGCTGCTCGGCCAGACTCAGACAAGCCATTGCCCCGCATGTGATTTCACTGCTCAGGGCCGGTGTCTCGGTAGTGCTGGATTTTCCGGCTAATACGGTGCCGAACCGTCAGTGGATGATGAGTCTTATCACGGGATCGGGCGCAGACCATCAGCTGCATTATCTGAACGTACCGGAAGAAGTGTGTAAAGCCCGGCTGCGGGCGCGCAATCAGGCCGGAACACATCAGTTTAGCGTCACCGATGAGCAGTTTGAGCTGATATCCCGTCACTTTGTCGCACCGGAACCGGAAGAAGGTTTTCACGTGATCAGACACGATTAAGCTTCCACCTCTGACCGTCCCGGAACAGGATTATTGTCGGGGCGTATCGTTTCAGCTAAGGTGCTCTGACAGGCCGCAAGGTCATAAAGAATATCTGAAAGGAGAACGAAATGAGTCGGGAAATCAATAAAGACACGCAGTTGTGTATGTCCCTTTCCGGTCGTCCGGGAAATTTCGGCACGCGTTTTCATAATTACCTCTATCAGGCGTTAGACCTGAATTTTGTCTACAAAGCTTTCTCTACCAAAGATATCGAAGCTGCGGTGAAAGGCGTCCGCGCACTGGGCATTCGTGGGTGTGCCGTGTCGATGCCGTTCAAGGAAGCCTGCATCCCTTTCCTCGATGAACTGGATCCTTCCGCCACCGCCATTCAGTCCGTGAATACCATCGTCAATGACGACGGCTTCCTGCGCGCGTACAACACCGACTATATTGCGGTCGCCAAATTGCTCGACAGCTATCAGGTACCACGCGACGCCGTTTTTGCCCTGCGCGGCAGCGGCGGTATGGGCAAGGCGGTGGTCGCGGCCATCCGTGATGCCGGATTCAAAAAGGGCTATATCATTGCCCGCAACGAAGCCAATGGTCGTGCGCTGGCAGAAGAATATGGCTATGAATGGAAAGCCGAAGTGGATGATTTACCGGTGGATATGGTGGTGAACGTCACGCCAATCGGTATGCCCGGCGCCGCAGAAGCCGATTCTCTGGCGTTTGAAAAGCAGGTCATCGACCGCGCCAGCACCGTTTTCGACGTGGTCGTCGCGCCGGGTGGAACACCGCTCATCCGCTATGGTCGCGAACAGGGTAAAAAAATCATTACCGGTGAGGAAGTCGCCGCATTACAGGCCGTCGAGCAGTTTGTGCTGTACACCGGCAAACGCCCGTCTGATGAGCTGATTGAAAAGGCAGCGGCGCACGCACGGGGCTGATTTCCGGTCAGAACGTAAAAAGCCTCTCATATGGGAGGCTTTTTTACCCTTAATAATATCCAGGTTACGTAGTATCAATATTTAAATAAAATTAATCCTCGCTGAAATTTCGCATACATTAATGTGCTTTCATTATGAATCAATGATAAGTTCATCTTTCGCCAGATTAAACCGCAACCACCCGTTATTTATTTCAATAATTCATATTTATTAAAATAGCCATTCAAATAAGGCGTACTGACTGCGTTCTCATTACCATGGGAAATTACTTAATTAAATAATACAGGATTATTTAATAATCTTGATGAATAACAGGATGGTCGCTCCGTTTATTAAAACGCATTCACAACGAAAAAGAAT